>NZ_CP080650.1 GCF_019603315.1 Ruficoccus sp. ZRK36 | reverse complement strand
TGCACAATCTTCTCGCGCAACGCGTCAGTGGGCTGATCATTAACTATCCGCTGGATGACCAGGATGCCATTGCTGTGGAAGCTGCCTGCACTAATGTTCCGGCGTTATTTCTTGATGTCTCTGACCAGACACCCATCAACAGTATTATTTTCTCCCATGAAGACGGTACGCGACTGGGCGTGGAGCATCTGGTCGCATTGGGTCACCAGCAAATCGCGCTGTTAGCGGGCCCATTAAGTTCTGTCTCGGCGCGTCTGCGTCTGGCTGGCTGGCATAAATATCTCACTCGCAATCAAATTCAGCCGATAGCGGAACGGGAAGGCGACTGGAGTGCCATGTCCGGTTTTCAACAAACCATGCAAATGCTGAATGAGGGCATCGTTCCCACTGCGATGCTGGTTGCCAACGATCAGATGGCGCTGGGCGCAATGCGCGCCATTACCGAGTCCGGGCTGCGCGTTGGTGCGGATATCTCGGTAGTGGGATACGACGATACCGAAGACAGCTCATGTTATATCCCGCCGTTAACCACCATCAAACAGGATTTTCGCCTGCTGGGGCAAACCAGCGTGGACCGCTTGCTGCAACTCTCTCAGGGCCAGGCGGTGAAGGGCAATCAGCTGTTGCCCGTCTCACTGGTGAAAAGAAAAACCACCCTGGCGCCCAATACGCAAACCGCCTCTCCCCGCGCGTTGGCCGATTCATTAATGCAGCTGGCACGACAGGTTTCCCGACTGGAAAGCGGGCAGTGAGCGCAACGCAATTAATGTAAGTTAGCTCACTCATTAGGCACCGGGATCTCGACCGATGCCCTTGAGAGCCTTCAACCCAGTCAGCTCCTTCCGGTGGGCGCGGGGCATGACTATCGTCGCCGCACTTATGACTGTCTTCTTTATCATGCAACTCGTAGGACAGGTGCCGGCAGCGCTCTGGGTCATTTTCGGCGAGGACCGCTTTCGCTGGAGCGCGACGATGATCGGCCTGTCGCTTGCGGTATTCGGAATCTTGCACGCCCTCGCTCAAGCCTTCGTCACTGGTCCCGCCACCAAACGTTTCGGCGAGAAGCAGGCCATTATCGCCGGCATGGCGGCCCCACGGGTGCGCATGATCGTGCTCCTGTCGTTGAGGACCCGGCTAGGCTGGCGGGGTTGCCTTACTGGTTAGCAGAATGAATCACCGATACGCGAGCGAACGTGAAGCGACTGCTGCTGCAAAACGTCTGCGACCTGAGCAACAACATGAATGGTCTTCGGTTTCCGTGTTTCGTAAAGTCTGGAAACGCGGAAGTCAGCGCCCTGCACCATTATGTTCCGGATCTGCATCGCAGGATGCTGCTGGCTACCCTGTGGAACACCTACATCTGTATTAACGAAGCGCTGGCATTGACCCTGAGTGATTTTTCTCTGGTCCCGCCGCATCCATACCGCCAGTTGTTTACCCTCACAACGTTCCAGTAACCGGGCATGTTCATCATCAGTAACCCGTATCGTGAGCATCCTCTCTCGTTTCATCGGTATCATTACCCCCATGAACAGAAATCCCCCTTACACGGAGGCATCAGTGACCAAACAGGAAAAAACCGCCCTTAACATGGCCCGCTTTATCAGAAGCCAGACATTAACGCTTCTGGAGAAACTCAACGAGCTGGACGCGGATGAACAGGCAGACATCTGTGAATCGCTTCACGACCACGCTGATGAGCTTTACCGCAGCTGCCTCGCGCGTTTCGGTGATGACGGTGAAAACCTCTGACACATGCAGCTCCCGGAGACGGTCACAGCTTGTCTGTAAGCGGATGCCGGGAGCAGACAAGCCCGTCAGGGCGCGTCAGCGGGTGTTGGCGGGTGTCGGGGCGCAGCCATGACCCAGTCACGTAGCGATAGCGGAGTGTATACTGGCTTAACTATGCGGCATCAGAGCAGATTGTACTGAGAGTGCACCATTGCGGTGTGAAATACCGCACAGATGCGTAAGGAGAAAATACCGCATCAGGCGCTCTTCCGCTTCCTCGCTCACTGACTCGCTGCGCTCGGTCGTTCGGCTGCGGCGAGCGGTATCAGCTCACTCAAAGGCGGTAATACGGTTATCCACAGAATCAGGGGATAACGCAGGAAAGAACATGTGAGCAAAAGGCCAGCAAAAGGCCAGGAACCGTAAAAAGGCCGCGTTGCTGGCGTTTTTCCATAGGCTCCGCCCCCCTGACGAGCATCACAAAAATCGACGCTCAAGTCAGAGGTGGCGAAACCCGACAGGACTATAAAGATACCAGGCGTTTCCCCCTGGAAGCTCCCTCGTGCGCTCTCCTGTTCCGACCCTGCCGCTTACCGGATACCTGTCCGCCTTTCTCCCTTCGGGAAGCGTGGCGCTTTCTCATAGCTCACGCTGTAGGTATCTCAGTTCGGTGTAGGTCGTTCGCTCCAAGCTGGGCTGTGTGCACGAACCCCCCGTTCAGCCCGACCGCTGCGCCTTATCCGGTAACTATCGTCTTGAGTCCAACCCGGTAAGACACGACTTATCGCCACTGGCAGCAGCCACTGGTAACAGGATTAGCAGAGCGAGGTATGTAGGCGGTGCTACAGAGTTCTTGAAGTGGTGGCCTAACTACGGCTACACTAGAAGGACAGTATTTGGTATCTGCGCTCTGCTGAAGCCAGTTACCTTCGGAAAAAGAGTTGGTAGCTCTTGATCCGGCAAACAAACCACCGCTGGTAGCGGTGGTTTTTTTGTTTGCAAGCAGCAGATTACGCGCAGAAAAAAAGGATCTCAAGAAGATCCTTTGATCTTTTCTACGGGGTCTGACGCTCAGTGGAACGAAAACTCACGTTAAGGGATTTTGGTCATGAACAATAAAACTGTCTGCTTACATAAACAGTAATACAAGGGGTGTTATGAGCCATATTCAACGGGAAACGTCTTGCTCTAGGCCGCGATTAAATTCCAACATGGATGCTGATTTATATGGGTATAAATGGGCTCGCGATAATGTCGGGCAATCAGGTGCGACAATCTATCGATTGTATGGGAAGCCCGATGCGCCAGAGTTGTTTCTGAAACATGGCAAAGGTAGCGTTGCCAATGATGTTACAGATGAGATGGTCAGACTAAACTGGCTGACGGAATTTATGCCTCTTCCGACCATCAAGCATTTTATCCGTACTCCTGATGATGCATGGTTACTCACCACTGCGATCCCCGGGAAAACAGCATTCCAGGTATTAGAAGAATATCCTGATTCAGGTGAAAATATTGTTGATGCGCTGGCAGTGTTCCTGCGCCGGTTGCATTCGATTCCTGTTTGTAATTGTCCTTTTAACAGCGATCGCGTATTTCGTCTCGCTCAGGCGCAATCACGAATGAATAACGGTTTGGTTGATGCGAGTGATTTTGATGACGAGCGTAATGGCTGGCCTGTTGAACAAGTCTGGAAAGAAATGCATAAACTTTTGCCATTCTCACCGGATTCAGTCGTCACTCATGGTGATTTCTCACTTGATAACCTTATTTTTGACGAGGGGAAATTAATAGGTTGTATTGATGTTGGACGAGTCGGAATCGCAGACCGATACCAGGATCTTGCCATCCTATGGAACTGCCTCGGTGAGTTTTCTCCTTCATTACAGAAACGGCTTTTTCAAAAATATGGTATTGATAATCCTGATATGAATAAATTGCAGTTTCATTTGATGCTCGATGAGTTTTTCTAAGAATTAATTCATGAGCGGATACATATTTGAATGTATTTAGAAAAATAAACAAATAGGGGTTCCGCGCACATTTCCCCGAAAAGTGCCACCTAAATTGTAAGCGTTAATATTTTGTTAAAATTCGCGTTAAATTTTTGTTAAATCAGCTCATTTTTTAACCAATAGGCCGAAATCGGCAAAATCCCTTATAAATCAAAAGAATAGACCGAGATAGGGTTGAGTGTTGTTCCAGTTTGGAACAAGAGTCCACTATTAAAGAACGTGGACTCCAACGTCAAAGGGCGAAAAACCGTCTATCAGGGCGATGGCCCACTACGTGAACCATCACCCTAATCAAGTTTTTTGGGGTCGAGGTGCCGTAAAGCACTAAATCGGAACCCTAAAGGGAGCCCCCGATTTAGAGCTTGACGGGGAAAGCCGGCGAACGTGGCGAGAAAGGAAGGGAAGAAAGCGAAAGGAGCGGGCGCTAGGGCGCTGGCAAGTGTAGCGGTCACGCTGCGCGTAACCACCACACCCGCCGCGCTTAATGCGCCGCTACAGGGCGCGTCCCATTCGCCAATCCGGATATAGTTCCTCCTTTCAGCAAAAAACCCCTCAAGACCCGTTTAGAGGCCCCAAGGGGTTATGCTAGTTATTGCTCAGCGGTGGCAGCAGCCAACTCAGCTTCCTTTCGGGCTTTGTTAGCAGCCGGATCTCAGTGGTGGTGGTGGTGGTGCTCGAGTGCGGCCGCAAGCTTATGACTTTATTGCCGCCCAACGCATCTGATTTTGAGAGAGCTGTGGAAGCTGTAACTGCCCGGCTGGAGAAAATTCCAGTTCCGTTAGGTAGCTTGTGGAATCCTGAGAGTTGCCCGACTGCCTTATTGCCGTGGCTGGGGTGGGCGTTGAGCATTGATGTCTGGGATGACGCTTGGACTGAAACCCAGCAACGGGAAATAGTGGCCCGGCAATATGAGATTCATGCTCACAAAGGAACCATTGGTGCTTTGCGTGAGGCTTTGGATGCTTTAGGGTGTCGGCTCAAAGTGACCGAATGGTTTGAGCAAAAACCTGAAGGGGCTCCCTATACCTTCAAAGTTGAGGTTGAAGCTGGAAATTATGGTCTGAGCAAAGCACAGCAAAATATGATTACAGAGACAGTGGAAGCTACTAAAAATGCCCGCAGTCATTTAAGTGCACTAAAGACAATTGGTTGCAGCAATAGCTGCTGCCGATTTGCTGGTGCTACCTTTACTGGTGGAATTACAGGAATATATCCGCTTGCCAACAGAACCATGCAGCAGGAGTCCAAGCACTACATCAGTGGCTCCAGTGTTTCCGGAGAATTTGTAATAATCTATCCTCCAGTGATTAAAGGCGTGGAACATAAGGTCGGCTGGTATATAGCAGCAGGCCCGGTTTATGAAAAAGATATGGTAACTATTTATCAAAGAGGTATAATAGGATCCGCGACCCATTTGCTGTCCACCAGTCATGCTAGCCATATGGCTGCCGCGCGGCACCAGGCCGCTGCTGTGATGATGATGATGATGGCTGCTGCCCATGGTATATCTCCTTCTTAAAGTTAAACAAAATTATTTCTAGAGGGGAATTGTTATCCGCTCACAATTCCCCTATAGTGAGTCGTATTAATTTCGCGGGATCGAGATCTCGATCCTCTACGCCGGACGCATCGTGGCCGGCATCACCGGCGCCACAGGTGCGGTTGCTGGCGCCTATATCGCCGACATCACCGATGGGGAAGATCGGGCTCGCCACTTCGGGCTCATGAGCGCTTGTTTCGGCGTGGGTATGGTGGCAGGCCCCGTGGCCGGGGGACTGTTGGGCGCCATCTCCTTGCATGCACCATTCCTTGCGGCGGCGGTGCTCAACGGCCTCAACCTACTACTGGGCTGCTTCCTAATGCAGGAGTCGCATAAGGGAGAGCGTCGAGATCCCGGACACCATCGAATGGCGCAAAACCTTTCGCGGTATGGCATGATAGCGCCCGGAAGAGAGTCAATTCAGGGTGGTGAATGTGAAACCAGTAACGTTATACGATGTCGCAGAGTATGCCGGTGTCTCTTATCAGACCGTTTCCCGCGTGGTGAACCAGGCCAGCCACGTTTCTGCGAAAACGCGGGAAAAAGTGGAAGCGGCGATGGCGGAGCTGAATTACATTCCCAACCGCGTGGCACAACAACTGGCGGGCAAACAGTCGTTGCTGATTGGCGTTGCCACCTCCAGTCTGGCCCTGCACGCGCCGTCGCAAATTGTCGCGGCGATTAAATCTCGCGCCGATCAACTGGGTGCCAGCGTGGTGGTGTCGATGGTAGAACGAAGCGGCGTCGAAGCCTGTAAAGCGGCG
>NZ_CP080649.1:300000-380000 GCF_019603315.1 Ruficoccus sp. ZRK36 | reverse complement strand
CGCTACTAATTATCCAATAGGTTTGATTCTACAGCACCACCGTTTTTCCACCCGCCTTTATGGGTGGGAGGATAAACAATCTCTTATATTGCGCACGCAAAGTATAGCTTTGCACGCAACGCTTGAACTTCACTTTTTAGATAGTCGCAACTCTGGCAAAGAGTGTGAGTCACCTCGCGACAAGTTCCGGCCCAGACGGGTCTGTATTCTGAGGAATACAGTACGACCCCGATGACCGCCGCCAACTGGTGACCACAGGCGCGTGGAAACACCCGTTCCCATCCCGAACACGTTCGTTAAGCACGCAGCCGCCGATGGTAGTGCCACCTGATGTGGTGTGAGAGTAGGTTATTGCCAGGTTTATGGCCCGTTTCTTCCGAAAGGAGGTAACGGGCCTTTTTTTGCCCGGATACCTGGTTTCGGATTAAACACTTTTGTTTAAACTTGGTTTGTGCTACCGTATGCCTATGGGTCGTTCCACAGTTAATCCCTTTCGTTACGGCAAACTGGTGCAGAAGAAAGACTTCTGTGCGCGGCCTGAGGTGCGCATGTTGCGCGAGTACCTGCGCTCAGGACAGAATGTCGTCCTCTATGGTGAGCGGCGGATCGGGAAAACCTCTCTCGTTGAGGAGGCTGTGCGCGGTCTGAAGGGATATCGCTCCCTCTTTATCGACATTTATGAGGTGCAGTCGCTGCACTCGCTCTCCCAACGGATCGCCAGTGCGGTGGCTCGACGTGGAAATATGACGCTCGTGCAGCGTTTTATTAAGGCGGTCAGTTCGCTGCGCCCGACATTAACACTGAATCAGGATGGTGCGCCCGTCATCGGATTGGATGCCCAGGCGCTGACGGGGCCGACAGATCTGGAGCCGCTGGTGGATTTTCTGTGCACGGATTTCTCCTCGGAGAAGTGTGTGGTGGTCTTCGATGAGTTCCAGTCGGTGCTGAATCTGCCCGATTCACGCGAGGTGCAGGCGATTTTGCGCAGTAAAATCCAACAGCAGGCCGGTGCCTTTGTTTTTCTGGGAAGCATTCGCCAGGAAATGCGGCTGCTTTTCACCGGGCACGACAGTCCCTTTAAGGACTCAGCGGTGCTGATGGAGATCGGTTACCTGCCTTGGGAGTCTTTTCAAGTGTTTCTTAACAAACGTTTTGCGGAAACAGGGTACAAGGTGGACGAAGCCGTCTGGCCGGAGATATTCTCGGTGACAAAAGGCCATCCGAATGAGACGCAAAAGCTGTGCAGTGCGCTCTGGATGGCGCACCTGGATTCGAAATCCATTACGCTTGAGAGCCTCCGCGAAGGCTATGAGCTGATTTTTTCCATGCAGCGCGCGCAGTTCGAGCGCGATTGGGGGGCTCTGACCGGTAAGCAGCAGCAGGTTTTGCGAGCGGTGGCGGAAATTGGTGGTGCACATGTGACCTCTGCCCAGTTTTTGAGAACCAGCGGGATCACGCATGCGCCGACTGTACGCCGATGTGTTGATCGCTTAAACGACCTCGATATACTGATTGCCCGAGACAGTGAGCAGTGCTTTACCGACCCGTTTTTCCGACTCTGGCTGCTCGATCGCGGGTATTGAGTTATTGTCGGGCACAAAAAAGTGCCGCCAGCTGTTCGCTAGTCGGCACTTTTGGTAAAGTGTTGGTCTTATGTTGGTTAGGCGGTAGGGACGGGGTCCTCGCCGAAGCGGTTGGAGCCGTCCGTGCCCTTAAGGAACCCGCATTCAATCAGTGTCCAAATCGCTCCGATGAATGGAATCAAACCGATCAAAATCCACCAGGCTGATTTATCACGGTCATGCCAGCGCTTTGCATAGACGCAGATGCTCGGATAGATGAGCAGCAGATTCCAGATACCCACGATCGCGAACCCGGCCGGATTGGGGTTGTTAGGGTCAGTACCTGCCATCACGCCAGCGATGATGTTCAGGATGATCGAAATAATAATGATCGGCAGGGCAAATTTCAGCCAGAATGTGGAGCGGCCGATGCGTCCGTCGATAGAGAGATAGAGCTGTTTGAAATCCATAGTGAGTGTATGATTGAGATTAGGATTCTGAGAGAAAAGCCGGCGCAGCGCCCGCTCATGATGCGTAAGGTACTAAATCATATATATTTGTCGATACTCTTTCAGTATGGCTAACGCTCAGGAGCCTGTGATGAAGCGCTCGGGCCAGTCCGTGATCAGGTAGTCGAAGCCGGCATCCTCCCAGAACTGGCGGCGCTCGGGATCGTTCTCGGTCCACACGGCCAGGATGGCTCCCGCTCGGCTAAGGGCATCGAGAGTCGCCGCGGGGATATCGAGCTTATGGGAAAAACCGATCCCATGCACCGGGAGCGCGTCTGAGGGGACATGGTGCGGGATTTTCGGCGGCAGACGGATGAGCTTGTCGGCGAGCAGGAGCTGGGTCAGATCCGGAAAATGCCCCTGAAGCGTCCAGAGCAGGTCCGGGAAAAAGCTCATGAAATACACCTGGCGCGAGGCGATGAACGCTTTTCGGCGCTCAAGAATCGGCGTGAGGGCGCGGGCGAGTTCGGTTGCAGGCACATCTTTGACCTCGATGAGGAGAGTCTTGCGCTCGGGTATGGTATCGAGAACTTCCTCCAGGGTGGGGATGGTTTCTCCCGCGTAGGCTGGGTCTTTCCAGTCGCCGACGTCGATGCACTTGAGCTCGGCGAGGGTGAGATCCGCGATGGCATGGTCGACATCGCTGAGCCGACCCGTTCGCTCGTCATGGCTGCAGACTGGGACGCCGTCTTTAGTCAGGCGAATATCGATCTCTACGCCGTCTGCTCCTAGTTTCCAGGCTCGGCGAACCGCCGCGAGCGTGTTTTCGGGGGCTTTTCCGGAGGCTCCTCGATGTGCGATGATAAGCATTTTTAGGCTGGTATGTTAGTCAATCTTTCCGATGCTGGCTGTAAATGGGATAGCGAATGGCACGCCATCTGCAATTTGAACCCGCTTTTCCCCCATGGAAATTTCACTTTTTGGAACATTTGTCCTCGTTTTAGCTGTTGGAGCTGCTGCTCAGTGGATCGGCTGGCGGCTAAAGATACCTGCGATTTTGCTGCTTCTGGCAGCGGGTTTAACTGCCGGGCCGTTGACGGGGCTGATCCGCCCGGATGAAGCTTTCGGCGAGGTGCTTTTCCCGCTGGTCTCGGTCTCGGTGGCGATCATCCTGTTCGAGGGCGGACTGAGCCTCAAGCTTAGAGATCTGGCCAAGGGGGGGACATCGATCCTGCGGCTGGTTACGCTCGGCGGGGCTGTGACCTGGGCTATGGCTGGCTGGATGTCGTGGGCGCTGCTCGATTTTTCACCCATCTTGTCGGTGCTTTTCGGGGCGCTGCTGACAGTGACCGGGCCTACCGTGATTGGACCAATGCTGCGCGCGATTCGCCCGCGCGGTACGGTTAAAGCGATCGCCAAGTGGGAGGGGATTTTGAATGACCCGCTCGGGGTGTTGCTGGCGGTGTTGGTGTTCGAGGTGTATTTGTCCCGCCACTACGACGATGCGACCGCGGTTATCTTGTTGGGACTCGGGGAGACACTCTTAACGAGTATCCTGCTGGCCGGTGCGGCTGCGGCTATCCTGATCGCGCTCGTACGTGCGAAGCTCATGCCGGAGTTCCTGCATAACCTGTTCGTCCTCGCGCTGGTACTGGGAATTTTCGCCGCCTCGAACGCCGTGCTGGAGGAGTCCGGACTGCTGACGGTTACGCTCTTCGGGGTGATTTTGGCGAACCAGTCCGTGTTCAATGTGCGGCATATTATCGAGTTTAAGGAGAACCTGCAGGTGCTGCTCATCTCCTCGCTCTTTGTTGTGCTGGCCGCTCGTGTGAACTTCGAGGACTTCGCCGTGCTAGGCTGGCAGAGCGCTATTTTTATTGTCGCGTTGATCCTGATTGTGCGGCCGGTGGCCGTGATTGTGGCGACGTTCGGCTCTAAGCAGACGAACTGGCGCGAGCGGGTCCTGCTCATGCTGCTCGCTCCGCGCGGGATGGTTGCGATGGTTTTGACCTCGGTTTTCGCACTGCGGATCGAGCAGCAGGGGGACACCGCGGTGGGCGCCACGATGCTGGCAGTCATGCTGTTGGTCATCGTTACGACGGTGCTCGTGTACGGTCTGCTGGCCGGCCCGATCTCGGCCCGGTTGGGATTATCTAACCTCGACCCGCAGGGAGTGCTCATCATCGGTGCTCATGAGTGGGCGCGCTCGATCGCGCTAGAGCTGAAGTCGCTGCAGGTGGGCGTGCGCCTGATTGACTCAAACCGCTACCACGTCGGCAAGGCGGTGCACGAGGGGCTGAATGCCGACTGCGGGAATGTCTTTTCCGAGGAGTTTCTGGAAAACCTCGACCTGACGGGCATCGGCCACGCCCTCGCTCTGACCGCCAATGACGAGGTGAACAGCTTTGCGGAGACGACGCTGACGCACTTCATCGAAAAGGGGGACATCTACCCGCTGCGGTCCGAGCGTGAGATCGACGCCTCCTCGACGTCGAAGACTGTCAACCCGGTCTTCGGGCAGGATGTATCCTTTACCTGGCTGAAGCGTGAGTTTGAGCGCGGGGCTAAGCTGAACCACGTCACGCTGCGCGAGAACTTCGAGCTCGCGCAATTCGAGGAGCACTACGGCAACCGCGCGCTGCTGATGTTCTGCGTCGATGACGACGGAAAGGTCCGTATCTTCAGTGCCAAGACCCGCATTAAGCCGCGCATTGGGTCGACCCTGGTCTTTCTGGAGACCGTCACGCAGGAGCGTGAAAAGGCTGAGGTGTGATTTTACTTTGCCCGTTAATAAAGGCCCCGCTTAGGCAATGATTTCCTCGGCGTAGGGGGCAAGGCGTTGAAGCAGGTCCGGTGGCAGAGCGAGCGATTTCATCGGCCCGCCAGCGGTTGGCTTCGTGACATAGACGGCGGTCATCTTTCCGGTGGCTACGTGGCGGCGATCGTCGCCTTCGCCTACGTAAAACTTAGCGACATACTCGACGGCCTTGAGCTTGATCGTCTTGATCGTCAGCTCGATCTGTAGCTCGTCGCTATAGCGGACCGGCTCATGATAGGAGCACGAGGCGCGCACGCGCGGCCAGCCGTAGTCGGTCACGCCATCGCTGGCGGTCAGGGCTACACCGACCTTGCGCAGCAGGGCGGACTCAGCCGCCTCCATCCAGCGAAAGAAGTTCGAGAAGTGGGCGATACCGGCCATGTCGGTCTCGCAAAAGTCCACCATACGGCGATATTGAAATGCCTCGGCCATAGTCGCTTAGCCTATGCCTCTGCCGGGGAGTGAAGCCAGCACGAAAACACACCTCCGGGCACGGGAATATGGGAGGGAAATTAACGCTCTAATAACGATAAGGAGATTAAGGTTCATTGGAACGTGCCGATTAAGGTAACAACCCCACTAATTGCGCGATGAAACAGAAAGCTGACGATAAATTTCATCCACTCCTGTGGCAGACGCTGCTCCTTGCTGGTTTGACGCTGCTCTTCCTCCTGTTGATTCCGTAGGAGCGTATCATGAGGGCGGTTTTGCCTGCCGACTGCGCTTGCATACACGCGGACTTTTTCCCGCGTCCGGGATTTTACCATGGCCAGCGGTGGCAAAAACTGAAAAGCTCGGCCTTCTATGTCAACCCAAGCATCCGCACGTCACATCCTCGTCGCTACTGAAGCCGAATGCGAGGACATCAAAAAGCAAATCGCCGGTGGCGCCGATTTCGCGGCAGTCGCCGCCCAACACAGTAAGTGCCCGTCGGGCCAGCGCGGCGGTGAGCTGGGCATCTTCGGCAAGGGCCAGATGGTTAAGGAATTTGAAGACGTGGTCTTCACCGCGCCGGTCGGCGAGGTGCAGGGCCCGGTCAAGACCGACTTCGGCTTCCACCTGATCGAGGTCACCGCCCGCAGTGAAGAGGGTAAGCCGCTGCCGCCTCCTCCCGGCCAGGCCAGCGCTCGCCACATCCTCGTCAAGACCGAGGCCGAGTGCGAAGACCTGAAGAAACAGATCTCCGGTGGTGCGGATTTCGCAGCCGTCGCCGCTGAGCACAGCAAGTGCCCCTCCGGTAAGCGTGGTGGCGAGCTGGGCACCTTCGGCAAGGGCCAGATGGTCAAGGAATTTGAAGACGTGGTCTTCACCGCGCCGGTCGGCGAGGTGCAGGGCCCGGTCAAGACCGACTTTGGCTTCCACCTGATCGAAGTCACCGCCCGCAGCTAGCGGGGTGCCCCCGCGGGCAATGATGGGGCTCTGCCCCATCGCTCCTTGCAGTCGCTGCCCCTGCGCTGGCAGAAAGGCGGCTACCCCGGGAATGCGGGCCGCAGATGGCACATCCTTTCAAAAGCGAAGGCTCCATACGGGCCTTCGCTTTTTTGTGCCTGTGCATGTATGTCGGCTTGTCGGGTGGGTTTAAACAGTCCTAGCATGGGTGCCGCTATGTTCAACGAGCCCTCCCAACCCCTGCATCCCACGGATGCGGTTCTGTCTAAAGCGCGCTTCTACCCGCATTTTCTGGAAGATGCCGAGAAGCCAGCCTGCATGCTGGTGCTGCCCGGTGGCGGCTACTCCGGTGTGAGCCACCAGGAGGGGCCTCCCGTGGCCGCGTGGTTTAACTCCATGGGCATCGCTGCCGCCGTGCTGGAGTACACCGTCAACCGCGTGGACGAGCCGGAGCCCGAGCTCTACCCGCAGCCGCAGCAGCAGGCGCTCTACGCGATGCGCTACCTGCGCGCCAACGCCGACGAGCTGAACATCGACCCGAACCGCATCGGCGTGATCGGCTTCTCCGCCGGTGGCCACCTCTGTGCCTGCACTTCGCAGGGCTTTGACCGCGCCGACTGGCTGCTCGACCCCGACGGCACGCTGGGTGACACCAGTGCCCGCCCCGATGCCTCGATCCTTTCCTATGCGGTCCTCTCGGCCAGCGATTTTATGCACGTGGGCAGCTTTAAAAACCTGCTCGGTCCGGACGTGACCAAGGAGCAGGCTGAGGCCCTCGGCTGGGAAAAACACATCAACCCGAACTCGCCCCCGACCTTCCTCTGGCACACTGCTGCCGACGCCGGGGTCCCTGTCGAAAACACCTACCTCATGGCCATGGGCCTGCAGGCCAACGGTACGCCGCACGAGGTGCACGTCTTCCCCGAAGGAGCGCACGGCCTCGGCCTCGTCTCTATCGGAAACCGCCGCCAACCCGGCACCGACCAGTGGCGCGCCCTCGCCGAAAACTGGCTCATGCGGCTGGGCTTCTAGCGGGGTCGCATTTTCTGTCTGGATGGATTATAATTGAAATTCTGAGTATTTGTTGGCAATAGATGGTATATGACTCCTGAGGCTCTTGCTATTATTATTTCGTTGTTAAGCCTTTGTGGATCAGGATTCTCTCTTTACATGGCTTATTTTAAGCGTCCGGATTTATCTGCTTATGTTGGGCCATCTATTGTTGTTATTTATAATGATCGAGGCCTGACTATAACCGTACCGACTACTATCGCAAATCAGTCTAATCAGGTCGGAGTCGTCAGGCGATGTTCTCTTACCTTAAATAAGGCTGACTCGACTAACGATAACTTCTACATGGTCTGGCATCATTTTCGGAAAATTTCAAATGACGGAGCTACGTGGATACAGGCTGAAACGGCACATGCTTTACCTGTTATTGGACGATCAACAAAAACAGCCAATGTTGAGTATATATGGGACTATCGCTCGTCTCCTAAGCTTTCTTTGTCTTCTGGATCGTATCGTCTTAGATTTGATTTTTGGTCTGAAGCCGATTTGCCGTTCGCTACCGTCGAGCATGATCTAACGGTTTCGGATGAGGAAGCTAACAGATTAAACGAAAGCTTCTCGCAAAGAGACTCAAACCAATCAATACGAAGAGGTGTTGTTTATCTTTCTCTAGACAGTGAAACAAATAAAAACCGAGTGATGACTAAGCATGAAATGACTCGTCTGCTTAGTGATTAGCTAGCGATTCACGAGTACACGTTTGCGCCCTTTTTCTTAAACTCTTCGGCTTTTTCGTGCATGCCTTCCTCGAGGGCGGCTTCCTCGGTGATGCCCTTTTTCTCGGCGTACTCGCGCACGTCCTGGGTGATCTTCATCGAGCAGAAGTTCGGGCCACACATCGAGCAGAAGTGAGCGGCCTTGGCGCCCTCGGCCGGGAGCGTTTCGTCGTGGAACGAGCGCGCCTTTTCCGGGTCGAGTGACAGGTTGAACTGGTCCTCCCAGCGGAACTCGAAGCGCGCCTTGGACAGGGCGTTGTCGCGGACCTGTGCGGCGGGGTGTCCCTTGGCGAGGTCGGCGGCGTGGGCGGCGATCTTGTAGGTCACGACGCCCTCGCGCACGTCGTTGCGGTCGGGCAGGCCGAGGTGCTCTTTCGGGGTGACGTAGCAGAGCATCGCGGTGCCGTACCAGCCGATCATGGCCGCGCCGATGCCGCTCGTGATGTGGTCGTAGCCGGGGGCGATGTCGGTGGTCAAGGGTCCGAGCGTGTAGAAGGGCGCCTCGTGGCACCACTCCAGCTGCTTCTCCATGTTGTCCTTGATCATGTGCATGGGCACGTGGCCGGGGCCTTCGTTCATGACCTGCACGCCGTACTCCCAGGCGCGGGTGGTCAGCTCGCCCTGCGTCTTCAGCTCGCCGAACTGGGCAGCGTCGTTGGCGTCGGCGATAGAGCCGGGGCGCAGCCCGTCACCGATGGAGAAGGCGATGTCGTAGGCGGCGCAGATTTCACAGATCTCGTCCCAGTGGGTGTAGAGGAAATTCTCCTTGTGGTGGGCCAGGCACCACTTGGCCATGATCGAGCCGCCGCGGCTGACGATGCCTGTCATGCGGCGGGCGGTCTGCGGGATGTAGCGCAGGAGGACGCCGGCGTGGATGGTGAAGTAGTCCACGCCCTGCTCGGCCTGCTCGATCAGCGTGTCGCGGTAAAGCTCCCAGGTCAGGTCCTCGGCCTTGCCGTTGACCTTTTCCAGCGCCTGATAGATCGGCACGGTGCCGACGGGCACGGGGCAGTTGCGCAGGATCCATTCGCGGGTCTGGTGGATGTTTTTGCCCGTGGAAAGGTCCATCAGGGTGTCGCCGCCCCACTTAACCGACCAGCGCATCTTCTCCACCTCTTCCTCGATGGAGGAGCTGACGGCGCTGTTGCCGATGTTGGTGTTGATTTTTACGAGGAAATTACGGCCGATGATCATCGGCTCCAGCTCGGTGTGGTTGACGTTACAGGGGATGATGGCGCGGCCGCGGGCGACCTCGTCGCGGACGAACTCCGGGGTGATCTCCTCGGGGATCGCGGCCCCGAAGGACATACCCGGGTGCTGCTTGCGGATGTCGTTGGAGGGCAGGCCGGCGGACTCGGCGGAGCTGAGCGCCTCCTCGCGGATCTGGTGGCGCTTGAGGTTCTCGCGGATGGCCACGTACTCCATCTCGGGCGTGATAATGCCCTGGCGCGCGTAGTGCAGCTGGGAGATGGACTTGACGCCGGGCTTGGCGCGGCGCGGCCGGCGGCCCTCGCGGTTAAAGGCGAAGAGCTTGTTCTTGTCGTCGCGGTTGCGGGCCTTTTCTGCGTGAACGTCGGAGAGGTAGCCGTCGTCCTCGGGGCGCACCTCGCGGCCACCGTAGGCCTCGGTATCGCCGCGCTCATCGATCCAGGCGGCGCGAATCTCGGGCAGGCCCTTGGTCACATCACCGTGAAACTCCGGGTCGCCCCACGGGCCGGCGGTATCATAGACGCGGATGGGTGCGTTTTGCTCCAGGGTGCCGTCGGGCAGGCGGGTGGGGGAGAGCTCGATCTCGCGCATGGGCACGCGAATGTCTTCACGGCTGCCGTTAATGACGACGCGGGTGGATTTCGGGAAAAGCTGGCCGGTGGTTTCGCTCATAATAGATGTGGTTGAGGCGGTTCTTCGTTTCTGAGTCGGGATCCGATTCGAGCGAAACCGCCGGGGAGCGAAATGTCCGGATTGCGCATGCTGAGAAGGCCCTTCCGGTGCTTTTTCATTCCCTACGGCGGCATTACCCGCATCAGGTTCCTTGGGTCGAAGGCCGGTCGAGCCTTCCTCTCAGCCCCGCGCGCGGAGCCCCCCGTTGTTTAGGCACACCTTTAGGTAAAATCGCGCGCTTCGCAACCCCATATCTCAAATAGCCGCCAGGGCGGGCTGGGTCGGTTATCCGAGAAAGTCGTACTTTTGGCACAGGGAGACAAAGGCATCCACGATTTCCATTTCCGCTTTGGGTAGCTCGTCGATATGCTCCCTGTTGAGGCACGCCTGATAGACCGCGTTATAGCCATTATGCGGGAAGTCTCTCAGGTAGTGGCTCATGAAGGCGGGTAAGTAGAATCTCCAGCCGGGGGCATCGGAAAAGGAAAAGTACTCTTGGAATGCTTTGACCTTTTCTTTGGATACCTCTCGCCAATCGGTTTCCGGGTCCTCGAGAGCAAGCTCGGCAGCCCGTTTGGGCGTGACTGTCCAGCACTCATCAATCTCCCGAGCTACGCTCAGGGTAATGGCGGGTTTCGGGATATTGACAAACGTTTGATCGATACGTTTTAGCAACTTAGTGGCTTCGAGATGGCCTTCTTCGGAGAGTTCGATGCGGGCAATCTCGTCTGCTTCGTAACCTCTTCCGCGTGCTTCTTTGGACGAAATTTCCATGACATTTATAGAACGCAAAGTGCGTGTTGAGTCGATGTAATGTTTCATCCCTATTTTAACCGCTCTGTCTGGTCGGAGCTTTTCGCTGGCCAGAGCCGAACTGTCCCCTACAGTGCGGGACATGTTCGAGGCCGCCCTTCAGCCGCTCTTGCAACATCCGGCACCGTGGTTCTGCTGTACGTTGGCGCTGTTTGCGTCGTTTTACATGGGCTTCACCCGGAGTGCGCTGGGGGCGGGCGGTTTTGTCATTTCGCCGCTCATCATCCTCGCTATCGGCGCGAAAGACGGGCTGGCCGTGCTGGCGACGCTCATGCTCGTGGCCAGTGCGATCAGTAGCTGGCAGCACCGCAAGGAGGTCGTCTGGACGCTGCTGAGCCCGCTGCTATTCGCCGCCGTGGTCGGGACGGGGCTGGGCGGGCTGGCGCTGTGGGCGCTGGTAAACTCCGGCGAGGAGGCGGATGTCGAGCACAACCTCGAGTACGTGGTCGGCGGGCTGACGCTCTTTTATACCGTGCTGATCATGCTGCGCGCCCGCATCGCCAAGGGCGGCCCGGATCGCCTGCCGCGCTGGTGGGAGACCTTTTGTGCGGGGACGGCGGTGGGGGCCAGTCAGGTCGTCGCAAACTCCGGCAGCCCGATGCTGACGGTTTTCTTTGTCCGCTTCCACCAGCACAAGGAGCGCTTCGTGGCGGCGCAGGCCTGCTTTCTGGGCGTGCAAAACCTGCTCAAGCTCGCGCCACTGCTCCTACTGGGTATCCTGCATCTGGGTAACTTCGGGACGGCAGTGCTGCTGCTGCCCGTGCTGATCGTGGGGGGCTGGGCCGGTGCGCTGACCTACCGCAAGTGTTCCGAGTCCTCGCTCTTTACGATCTATATCTTCTCGCTCGTGCTGGGCTGCATCACCTCGTTCGTCCTCATCTGGGGCCGCGATCATTTTTACCAGACGCTTTTCTGAGCGGAGCGCCGTTCCGGGTTGCCGCCCTCCGACGATTTTCTCGACAGGGGCAGGGGGCCTGATCAAGGTGTGGGCATGGTAGACACCCGTCACGACCTTCCCCTCCCGGTCGCGGACGACCATAGTATTCATGAACTGATCTACCGGCCCTATGCGCTCCCGGCAGTTGCCATCGCCCAGGAGCTGGGCCTGTACGAAAAACTCAACGTCACCCCGCGCACAATCAAGGAGGTTGAATCTTTGCTGTCGATCGGGCCTCGCGCGGCCGAGGCGCTGGTGGCGGTCAGCGCTGCACTCGGTTTGCTCAAGCGCGGTGAGGACGGCCGCTTCGGAACGACGGAATTAGGGCGCACTTATTTCACGCCCGAGAGTCCCTATTTCTATCCCCCGCATTTGATGGACTTCGTCTCCAAGCCTGCCGGGGGCGACACTCTCTATACCGCCATGCGGCGTGCCATCCTCGAAGGCGACCGGCCGACAGATACCCGCGCCGTCAGCATGGATGCCCTGAGCACGGAGAAGATGCGGACCTTCATCGACCTGATGCACGTCCACACCCTGCCGGTCGCCAGTGCCTTGGCCGAGCATGCGTGCCTGCGGGGGATTTCGAGGCTGCTCGATGTGGCGGCGGGCTCGGGCTCGCACTCCTGCGCCCTCGCGCTGAAAAATCCCTCCATCCTGGTCACGGCGATGGACCTGCCGGCGGTCTGCCCGCTGACGCAGGAGCGGATCGACCACTACGGGGTCGGCGATCGGGTGACGACGCTGGCGGCGGACATGTTTCGGGACGAGTGGCCGGGCGGCTACGACGCCGCTCTCTTCAGCAATATCTTTCACGACTGGCCGCCGGAGCTCTGCGAAGAACTGGCCCGGCGTGCCTACGCGGCCCTCAAGCCCGGTGGCCGCATCCTGCTGTGCGAAATCCCGCTGGCCGAAACCAGAGACGGTCCGCTCTTTGCCGCCTGCGCCACGCTGGCCATGCTGGTGCACGAACGCGGCAAGAAGTACACGCCCGGCGAATTCGAAGCCATGCTCGCCCAGGCCGGTTTTACAGACTTTTCCTGCGAACCGCTCTTCGGCTATTTCTATTTGGTGAGTGCGAGCAAGCCCGTATGATTTTCATTCACTGAGGCACTAATAGGACAAAGTGCTTTTATCATCGGAGGCTTGGAAGCTCTTGGGTGTCCGGGGATAGACTGCAAGCATTGTGCGCTGCTCGCTGCCGTTCACGCCTCGATCTTGTCCCGTAGCGCGGTGAGGCGCTTGGCGCTTTCTCGGTTGCGGACGGCCATGGCGTAGGCGGTGGGGTCGCCCACGAGGAAGACCTTCTTACGGCCGCGGGTGATGGCGGTGTAGAGCAGGTTGCGCTGGAGCATGACAAAGTGCTGCTTGAGCAGCGGGATGATCACGATGGGGAACTCGCTGCCCTGGCTCTTGTGGATGCTGATCGCGTAGGCCAGGTTGAGGTCCGTCATCTCCCCGCGCGTGAAGTCGTGCACCTCGTTCTCGAAGCGTACGGCGACGGTCCCGGCCTCTGTATTGATATGGCTGATACGCCCGAGGTCGCCGTTGAAAAGGTTTTTGTCGTAGTTGTTGCGCTGCTGGATGACCTTGTCGCCGCGGTGGTAGCGGAAGGGGCCGAGCGTCACGCCCGGCTGACCGGGGTTGAGCGACTGCTGGAGCAGGGCGTTGAGGTTCAGCGTGCCGCCCGCGCCCTTGTGCATCGGGGGGAGCACCTGCACATCCATGACCGGGTCGAGGTGCGGATACCAGCGGGGAATGCAGTCTCGGCACAGGGCCACGACTGTCTCTGCGCACAGTTCCGGCTCGGGGGCGGCGATGAAGTGCAGATCCTCGGACGGATCGCAGTGCGCGGGGTCCTCGACCGGGGCGGGCGGGGCTGCCTCGCCGTGGAGGATGGCGTGGGCGGTCAGCACGATGCGGCTGCGCGCCTGTTGCCGGAAAATCTGGGACAGACGCGTGACGGCTGGAGCGTGCGGCAGGCCGCCGCTTTTCTCGGCCAGACCGATGAGGTCGCCGAGCACATTACCCGCGCCGACGCTGGGGAGCTGGTCGGCGTCGCCCACCAGCAGCAGGTGCGCCCGTGCCGGGATGGCGCGAAGGAGGCAGGCGGCGAGCTTGCTGTCGAGCATCGAGGTCTCGTCCACGATGACGAAGTCCGCCGGGAGCGGGTTATCGGCGTTGACGCTGAATCCCCCCGCCGAGGGGTCGAACTTGAGCAGCCGGTGAATGGTCTGCGCGGGTGCGCCGGTCGTTTCACCCATACGCTGGGCGGCGCGCCCGGTGGGGGCGGCCATGAGCAGGCGGACTTTCTTCGCCTTTAAAATGTCGGCCAGCGCCTTGAGGATGGTGGTCTTACCGGTGCCGGGGCCGCCGGTAAGGATCGAGACCTTGTTGGCGATAGCGGAGGAAATCGCGGTCGCCTGCTCGGGCGCGAACTCGAAGCCCGCTCGCTGCTGCGCCCACTCCACGGCCTTGTCTATAATAATAGGGGGCAGGCACGAGGAGGTGTCCAGCAGGTCGCGGAGGGCGTGCGCGACGACAATCTCCGCCCGGTGCGAGTTGGGGAGCTGGAGAATGGTCTGCGGCGAAAACAGCTCCGCCGCGTCGGTGGCTCCGGCACCGGAGGGGACCAGCGCGCCCTGCTCGACGAGGCTTTTCAGCGGTTTGTTCAGCAGGTGCGGATCGACTTCAAGGAGCTTTACGGCGTGCTCGATCAGGTCGGGTGTGGCAAAGGCGGTGTGTCCCTCGCTCTCGGCCTCCTCCAGCGCAAAGATGAGCCCGGCCTCCAGACGGCGGGGGTTGTCGTTTTGCAGGCCCATGTTGCGGGCGATCTGGTCGGCGGTTTTAAAGCCGATGCCCTGTATGTCGCGGGCCACGCGGTAGGGGTCGCGCTCGAGGATGGTCTTGGCCTCGTTGCCGAAGCGCCGGTAGATGCGGGTGCACAGGGCTGTGCTGACGCCGTAGGTGTGCAAAAAGAGCATGATCTCGCGCTGAGCCTGCTGGGACTCCCAGGCGAGCTTGATGTCCTTGGCGCGCTGCTTGCCCACGCCGGGCACCTCGCGCAGGCGGCCGGACTCCTCCGAGATGACCTTCAGCGTCTCGACCCCGAAGTGGTCCACGATCTTCTCGGCGAACTTCGGGCCGATGTTGGGGATCATTCCGCTGCCGAGGTATTTGCGGATGCCGTGGACGGTGGAGGGCAGTTTGCTGGTAAAGGTCTTGATCTTGAACTGCGGGCCGTGGACGGGGTGGCGCTGCCACTCGCCGTTGAGCTCCAGGGTCTCACCGCATTGCACACCGGGCAGGTTCCCGGCGATCGTCACGGGCTGGCGCTGGCCATTGGGCCGGAATTCGCCGATCGTGTAGTGGTTTTCCTCGTTCGCGAAGACGATACGCTCCAGCGTGCCGGTCAGGGTATCGGGACTGTCAGTGGGATTGGGCAAAGCTGTGGGTGAGAATGGTCTTTAACCGCAAAGGTCGCAAAGTTGGAAAGAAAAAAGACATTGCCTTGCGCTCCTTCGAGTGACTTTGCGGGGAAAATGCTATTTTAGCATGTTTTTCCGAAGTGGGTATTGTTTAAGAAAATGTCCATCTATTCGCAAGGCCTTCGTGCACTTGGCGCCCTTTGCGGTTAATTTAAAATGAAATGGGCTCCAGCTTACGCTGGGCAGGGTTCGATCTCCACATTGAAGAACTCGCGTCCCAGCTCGGCCAGGTCGGCATAGGCCCCGAGCGGAGCGGGGGAGTTGGCGGCGAGGTCTGCGATCGAGTGGCTGCCGGTGGCTACGACGAGGCAGGGCAGCCCGGCTGCGTCAGCGGCAGCGATATCCCAGGGGGAGTCCCCGACCATGATCGTCGTCTCCGTATGGGCTCCCAACTGCTCCAGCGCATAGTGCGTGAACTCCGGCTGCGGCTTGCGCCAGGGGGTGTCGCCGGTACCGATGACCTTTTCCAGATACGGTGTGTAGCCGAGATAGTCGGAGATGAGGCGGGCGTTGCTACCCTCCTTGTTGGTAAACATCGCCTGACGGTAGCCTTTCTCGTGAAGTGCCTTGAGCAGCTCCAAGGAGCCGGGCAGGGCGCGCAGGTCCTCTTTCCAGATCTCCGCATAGTGCGCCCGGAAGAGCTTCACACCCTCCTCGACGTATTCCTTGCCGAGCAGGCGCTCCATGGTGATCGGGACGGACCCGCCCACGGTCGCCCGTACCTTTTCGTAGCTGGCCGGCTCCAGCCCGAAGACCTTCTGGGCGTGGCGGTAGCAGCGGTAAATGGTCGTGAAATGGTCGATCAGTGTCCCGTCCAGATCGAAGAGAATGCTCTGTATGTCCTGCCCCATAGTATAAAGATAGCGTAGCTCAAGTCCGCCTTTAGGCAGCACACCGCATGCACATGTGCACTTCAAGTGGCTAAAAATAAAGGCTGCGCATGATAAATTGCCAATCCCGGCCAAGATGGCCAGCCTTTTGCTTGACCCCGGGGGGATGACCCCTGACTTTCTCACCTGACGGGCATGATGTTCGTCTCCCCCTAAACTATGCCGGAACCAGACGCACCACCCGTACTGGACTTTCGTCGCGATGGCGGCGACTGTCTGACGATCGTGCTCAGTGGAACCTGGAAGATGCAGCAGCAGCTTCCTGAGTCTGACCGCGTGCAGCAGGAGCTTGCCTCCGGCCTGAACAAGCTGGCCTTTGATGCGCAGGGGGTCACGGCATGGGACAGTGGCTTGATGACTTTTATCCTGCGCTGCTGGGATCTCGCCCAGGAGAAAAACCTGGAGGTGGACTATACCGGCCTGCCCAAGGGGGCCAGCGGCCTGATGGATCTGGCTACCGCCGTTCCCGAGAAAAAGGATGCCGCCCGTGGCGAGATCACCCGCTCGGTCTTCTACCGTGTCGGCTCGCACAGTCTGGCACTGGCCGAAGAGGTCTGGGACATTTTGACCTTTCTGGGGGATGCAGCGATTTCGTTTTTCCGCTTTTTCACAGGGCGAGCCCGCTTCCGCTGGCGTGACCTGTGGCTGGTTGTGCAGCAGACTGGGGCCGAGGCCCTGCCGATTGTTGCCCTCATCAGCTTTCTGGTCGGTTTGATTCTGGCCTATGTCGGTGCGGTACAGCTGGCGCAGTTTGGCGCCACCGTGTATGTGGCCGACCTGGTCGGTCTGGCCATGGTCCGCGAGATGGGTGCCATCATGACCGGTATTGTCATGTGTGGCCGGACGGGGGCGGCCTTTGCGGCGCAGTTGGGGACGATGAAAGTCTCTGAAGAGATCGACGCCCTGCAAACGCTCGGCATCTCCCCGATGGAGTTTCTGGTGCTGCCGCGCATGATCGCTTTGTGCTGCATGCTGCCGCTGCTGGTTATTTTCTCTGACTTTATTGGTATCCTCGGGGGGCTGGTCGTCAGCCTGACCACGCTGGATATCTCCTTTCAGCAGTTTGTCGGGCGTACCATTGCCGCGATTGACCTGCCGAATTTCTTCAGTGGCCTGATCAAGTCCGTCGTCTTCGGGGTGATCGTGGCCGCCACGGGCTGTCTGCGCGGTATGCAGTGCGGGGACAGTTCCGCTGCCGTCGGTGTCTCCGCCACCTCAGCGGTGGTGACGGGCATCACCTGCATCATCGTCGCTGACGCGATTTTCGCCGTCATCTTTAACATCCTCGGGATATGAGCGAAGACCCCGCAAAGATCAAAGTCGAGAATCTGACCATGGCCTACGGTTCATTTGTGGTCATGCAGGACCTCAATTTTGAGATCAAAAAGGGCGAGGTTTTCGTGATCATGGGCGGTTCGGGCTGCGGTAAGAGCACGCTCCTCAAGCACCTGATCGGCCTCAAAGACCCGGCCAAAGGCGATATCTTCTACGACGGGGAGAACTTTAACCACGCCGAGGACGAGCAGAAGCTGCTCATGCTCCAGAAGTTCGGGGTCCTCTACCAGGGCGGGGCGCTGTGGAGCTCCATGACGCTGGCGGAAAACGTCGGCCTGCCCCTGGGCGAGTTTACCAAGCTTTCCCAGAAGGAGATCCGCGACATTGCCACCTTCAAGCTGTCGCTGGTGGGCTTACGCGGTTTCGAAGACTTTTACCCGTCCGAGATCAGCGGCGGGATGCGCAAGCGTGCCGGCCTGGCGCGCGCGATGGCCCTGGACCCCGATGTGCTCTTCTTCGATGAGCCCTCCGCCGGTCTCGACCCGATTAGCTCGCGCCGCCTGGACGACTTGATCCTGGAGCTGCGTGATAGCCTCGGGGCGACCGTCGTGGTCGTGACCCACGAGCTGGCCAGTATTTTCGCGATTGCCGACAAGGCGATCTTCCTCGACGCCGCCACGCGGCGCCAGGGAGCCATTGGTAACCCGCATGACTTGCGGGATCAGACCGAGAACATGGCCGTGCGCACCTTCCTGCGTCGTGGCGAGGAGGAGGTTCCTCAAATCCTCTGAGCCCCGCTAAAAAAGCCATTGCCCAACTTACCTAATCCGCTAACTTCCTAATATACCGTATGAGCAAAAAAGCCAATCCTGCCGCCATCGGCATGTTCGTGGTGGGGGCCGTCGTTCTGGCAGTCGTCTCGTTGGTCATTTTCGGCTCGGGCACCATCTTCCGTAAGACCGAGACCTTCATCCTGTACTTCGAGGACTCCATTAACGGCCTGGAGGTCGGCGCGCCCGTCAAGTTCAAGGGCGTACGCATCGGCCAGGTCACTCAGATTCGCATCCGCTTCAATCAGGATGACGAGTCGCCGCACGTTCCGGTCTTTATCCAGATCGACATCGATCGGCTCAAAAACACGCTCGGCGTGGACGTAGATCTCAGTGACGACAAGATATTTCAGGAGCAGGTCGACATCCTCGGGCTGCGCGGCCAGCTCCAGCAGGCCAGCTTTGTCACGGGTATGCTCTTTATCGAGCTGGACTACGACCCGAATGCCGGGCCTGCCTACTACGTGCAGCAGCGCGACCCGGAGTCCGGTGAGTACGAGTATAAGGAGATTCCGACCGTTTCCTCCGGTTTGACCGAAGTGATCAAGAAGGTCACCACTATGGTCGATAAAATCAGTAAGATCGACTTTCAGGGCATCGGTGAAAAGACGAACGATATTCTGACCCGGCTCGATGACGGTGTAGCCCAGATCCAGTTTAAGGAAATTAACGACAAGGCGGTCGCCCTGCTCGATAATCTCGACGCGATCACTTCTGATCCGGAGCTCAAGAGCCTGTCGGGTAATCTGAACAAGACTCTCGCTGACGGGCGCCAGTTTATCGCCATGCTGGATAAGGACCTCGACGGGGTCATCGCCGACCTCAAGCTCACTCTCGATGGTGCCCGGACGACGCTGACGCGTATCGATAGCCTGACCGGGAACCTGAACAATATGATAGAGCCGGAATCACCGCTGCGCTATCAGCTCGAAAGCTCTCTCTTCGAGATGAGCGAGGCCATGCGCTCTATCCGTGTGCTGGCCGACTATCTGGAGCGCAACCCCAGCGCACTGTTGATCGGTAAACAGGAGAACTAATCCTCAGATTATTTATCATGCGTAACATCATCCTTGCTCCGCTTTTGTTTGTCAGCCTGCTCGCGTTGGGCGGCTGTTCCATCGGCGATTCTTCCTCGCCGTCGCGCTTCTACGTGCTCACGCCTATGCCCGAGGGCAGCGAGGCGGTCTCCTTTGAGGGGGAGCCGCCCAGTGTCGGCCTGACGCGAGTGCAGATCCCCTCGACCCTGGATCGCCCCCAGATGGTTATCTATACCGCTCCCAACGAAGTTAAGTACAACGAGTTTAATCGCTGGAGCGAGCCCCTGTCTCAGGGCATTGGCGAGACGATCCGGCGCAACCTGCTCGTCCTCATGGGACCGGGTAAGGTATCGGCTTTCCCGTGGATGCAGACCTTCCCGCGTGATTACAACGTCCAGGTCATCGTCCAGGAGTTTGGCGCATACACCTACCGGAATGAGGTTGTGCTGCGTGCGGTCTACCGCATCGAGCGGCTTGATGGGGGCGACCGCGAGACCGTCGCTGTCAGCGAGGTCACCTATACTCAGCCCATCGCCGGTAATACGCAGAACTTTGATGATATCGTAAAGGCCGAGAGTCAGACGCTTATTCGCCTGAGTAGGGACATCGCCTCCGAGATCAAGAAGCTCGATAGCCAGGCAGAGGGCTCTGGTGATGATGGTAAGTCTAAGGAGGACAGCGCGACAATGCCCGGTAAGGACGATACCGCTGATGCCGGTAAGGGCATGCTCAAATCGCACTACCGCACCATCTCCACGGAGTAGGTGCCGGCACTGGTGCATTTGTCCGGCTATTATCCAACTTAAGTAAGGCCTGTAGATTTCAGCCCGTCCCTGTCTGGGGGCGGGTTTTTTGCTGGGTGGAGGAGTAGGGTTAAATGGCTCTTGTGTATTTGGGAATCCCCCAGTGATAAAGGGTTATTACTCTATTTTAAGGAATGCAAATGCATGATTTTGGTTATATTTTGCAGTGATTATGCATTGCGATTTGGGGCTGGGCTTTGGGGTTGAAAATTTTAATATTTTTTATAACATTCTAAATCAACTACTTGTGTGTGTGTTTGTGTTGTTGGCACGGGGCGTGGTATAAATAGGGCATAGCGAAAACGACATTACCAACACCACCCATGAAATCTGAAACCACTGTCCGCAAGCCCGAGCCTCGCAAACTGGATAACTGCCAGCATGAGTTGCTTGAGGAACACTACCCGTTAGTGAACACCGTGGTTAAGAGCATGCTTTCGTACCTGCCTCGCTGTGCCGACTTTGAGGAACTGCACAGCGTCGGGGTTACAGGCCTGGTCGCCGCGGTCCAGAAGTTCGACCCCGAGCAATCCGGTACCTTTAAGGCCTACGCCTCCCTCCGCATCCGCGGGGCCATTCTCGATGAGCTGCGCCGCATGGACTCTCTGCCGCGTACGCGCCGCGCCAAGGTGCGTGAGCTGAGCAAGGTGGTCGAAGAGCTTGAGCAGAAGCTGGGTCGCGCTCCTCAGGATGCCGAAGTCGCTGATGCCATGGGCCTGACGATGGCTGAGCTTGAGCGCTATCAGCAGAAGGCTCGCCCGATCGTTCTGGTCTCGCTCGATGGGGCCGGTGGTCAGGATGAAGACACTGAAGCGACCCTGCATGAGGCGATTGCCGACCAGAATAGCCGCCCTTGCTACGAAGACCTTGAGAAGAGCGAGTACATCGAGATGATGGTCGAGTTGATCGAGGAGCTGCCTGAGCGTCAGCGCAAGGTGCTCGCCATGTACTACCACGAAGGTATGCGCCTGGCGGAAATCGCCGAGGTCTTCGGCGTCTCGGAGGCCCGTATCTGCCAGATTCACACGCAGGCTTTGGGTACGCTTCGCCGCCTGATTCAGCGCGTTAAGTAAACTTTTTCAAGAGGTCAACGAACAGCAGCAATAGAACCCGGGCGCTTATGGCGTCCGGGTTTTTTTGTAAACGGATGGTGTACGGCTTCGCCTAGACGAGTTGCTCGGCGCCGCTGTAGATGGTCTCAACGCTGAGGAGCGCAGCAGAGTGGCCGGGGTACTCGGGCTTGTTGGCGGCCTTCATGGCGTCGTAGACGGGGCCTTCCGTCAGGAACGAGATCGTACCCTTGATCTGGTAGGCTTTGCGCTCCTTGGTGATGAACAGCAGCGAGGCCTTCGGGTTGGCTTCCAGGTTGGCCAGCGTCTTGTGGAAGTAGTTGTTGGCGATGAAGAAGCCTTCGGGGCAGTGCCCGACGATGCCCACGTAGATGGCGTTGGGTTCGCCGTCCGGGGTGGCGGTTGTGAGGATGCAGAAGCCTTCTCGTTCTTCGTCCCAGGCTTTCAGGATCGCTTCGGGTATCGTTTTCATCGGTCGTTGTTTTTCTCTGTGTGGATATTTGGGCAGACGATTTCCGCCAGCTGGGCACAGTCTGTGCCGTGGGGCAGGGGCGTGTCCAGCGGCCAGGGGCCGAAGGGGCTAGATTTAAGCATGGCCGTCGAGGGGTAATAGCTTTGCTTACGCGATTCGTCGGCTTTTATTATTAAAATATTTATTTGAAGTGTTTGTTTGAAACTTTTGTTCGAATCTGTCGTTTTATGGTTCGTTCATGAGCCAGTTGGTAAAGAAAAATGGAGAAACCCGGGTGCGCCTGCTACAGGCGGCGGCCGAGTGCTTTGCCCTGCACGGGTACAAGCGGGCGACGCTGGCTCAGATTTGTCAGGAGGCCGGTGCTAATCAGGCTGCCGCGAACTACCACTTCCGGGATAAGGCCGGGCTCTATCGGGAGGCGCTGTGCCATGCCTATGGGCAGGCGCAGGAGAAGCATCCTCTCCCCGATATGGGTGGACTGGCCACGGAAGACCAACTGCGCCAATATCTGGCCATGCACTGTCGCCGGATCTTTGACGAGGGCGTTGGCGGGCTTTTCCCCCGCATGTTCGCCAAAGAGATCGCCGAGCCCACCGATGCGCTTGAGTTTATCTTTGACGAGGTGGTCAGCGATGAGAGAAGCGTCTTGATCCGCATCGTGCGCGAGCTGCTCGGTGAGCAGGCGACCGACGAGGACTGCGGTCTGTGCCGCCTCTCAATCATCGCCTTGTTTCAGTTTTTTAATTTCAACCGGGCCATTCGGCAGATGGCTACCCGCCGCCGAGCCCATAAGCCCTTTGACGTCGAAATGGTGATTGAGCATACCTTGCGTTTTGCCTTGGCAGGCATCCATGAAAAGCAAAAGGAGATCCAGGAGCGTGAATAAAATCTACAGCATCTCAGTCGCTTTCACTGTAGCCGCCGTCTTTGGTGGCTGCCAATACTCTGCCAATACCCCGTCGGCAGAGACGACACAGCCGCTCCCGGCCGGTTATGGTGACGACGAAACCGTCTCCGCCGTCGCCCGGGAAGACCAGTGGTGGACAGCTTTCGCCAGGGCTGACCTGAACGAGCTGGAAGACCAGGGCATGGGCGGGAATCTCGATCTCGCGTCTGCCTGGGCGCGTCTGCGTCAGGCGCAGGCCGAGGCCATTATCGCCGGTGCGGACCTCTATCCGGGTTTCGATGCAGATGCGTCCTAGAGTAAGACCCGGACCTACGGCGTGGGCTCGGGGACGGATACCGGGATCGGCCTCGGGATCGGTATCGGCTACGAGGTGGACCTGTGGGGGCGCATCCGTGCTGGCTCCAGGAGTGCTGAGGCACTTGCCATTGGTAGCGAGTATGATGTGCAGGCGACAGCGTTGATCTTGAGCGGGGACATTGCCTCGACATGGTTGAACTTGCTGGCCTATCGCGAGGGGATGCGCCTGCTCAACCAGCAGGTCGAGACCAACCGCACCCAGCTTGAACTGATCCTGCTGCGCTTCGCCAATGCGCAGTCCAGCGCACTGGATGTGCTCCAGCAGCGCCAGCTGCTGGCGGGGGCTGAGGCGCGTCTGCCGGACGCCGAGCGTAACATCCGTCTGCTGGAGAACCAACTTTCCCTGTTGTTGGGGGTGCCCGCCGATCGCACCTATGAGCTGGATGGCGATCACACCATGCCCGACCTGCCGCCGATGCCGCAGACCGGCGTCCCTGCCGACCTCTTGCTGCGCCGCCCCGATGTGCGCTCCAGTTATATGTCCCTGGAGTCGGCCAGCTGGAACGTCGCGGAGGCTAAGGCCAACCGCCTGCCGCAGATATCTTTGAGCGCCGACGCGAGCACGGCGGCTGCCGCCTTCAGCGATGTTTTCGACTCATGGTCGGCTTCATTCCTCGCGGGGCTGGCTCAGCCGCTTTTTGACGCGGGTGCGCGTCAGGCCGAGGTGGAGCGTCAGCTGGCACTTGCCCGTCAGGCCATGCTCCAGTACCGCTCGGTGGTCCTTGCCGCCTACAAGGAGGTCCGCGACGCGCTCGCCAACGAATATTGGTACAAGCAGGCGCTGGCTGCGCTGGACATTGAGCTGGAGGCCGCTCAGCAGGAGTTCTCCGAGGCCCAGCTGCGCTACGTCAATGGCCAGACCGACTACCTCGATGTCATTTCATCCCTGTCCACGCTGCAGGGGCTCCAGCGCGAGCGCATTGACGCCGTGGCGCAGGTCCTCGGCTCACGGATCGACCTGTACCTCGCTCTCGGTGGAGCCATCCCTCTGGAGAACCCGCAGCCCGAGCCGATCCTGTCCCCCGAGGACACCATCCCCTTTGTTCCCGCCATCGCCGAAGTCTTTGAAGGCGATTCTTCCTCTGACCAATAACACTATCTTTTATCGAAACCCGTCCTGACATGTCCGACGCAACTGATACCCGTCCCTCTGGCCGCTTCCCCTGGCGGCGTACGCTGGCTCTTTTTCTGGTGGCTCTGGTGGCCGCTGTCGGTGCCTTTATCCTCATCGAGACTGGCCCGAAAACCTCGCGCCGTCCTCCGGCTCCGATGCAGGCCGATGTTGAGGTCATCTCACTGGAGCGCACGAGCGCACGTGTCGTCGTCGAGGGGATGGGGGAATTGATCCCGCAGCGCTCGGTCAATATCCTGGCGCAGGTCAGCGGTGAAGTCGTCGAGCTGGGCTCGCATTTCTCAGAAGGTCGCCGCGTTGAAAAGGGCGAGCTGATGCTGCGGCTCGATGACCGTGACTACCAGATCGCGCTTCAGCAGGCCGAGGCTGCGCTCCTGCAGGCGCAGGGGGATCTCGCGATCGAGGACGGTAGCCAGACCATTGCCCGGCGCGAATGGGACTTGATCAAAGAGGCCGCCGCCGTCTCCGGTGCTAACGCCTCTCTGGCCCTGCGTGAGCCTCAGCTCCAGCAGGCCAAGGCCTCTGTCACCACTGCCGAGGCTGATCTGGCCGACGCCAAGCTCGACCTCGAGCGTACCAGTATCCGCGCTCCTTTTAACGCAATCGTGTTGGAGAAAAACGCCGACATGGGTTCCTATGTGCCCCAGCAGACCACGGTGGCCGTCCTGGCCGGAGTGGATGTTTACTGGGTGCAGGTTGCCATCCCCGAGAATCAACTGCACTGGCTGAATGTACCGGCGCCGGGAGAGGATGCCGGGAGTATGGCCCGCGTGTATCCGAATTCTACGACAGACGTTTACCGTGAGGGCTACGTGGTCGCCCTGCTTGGTGACCTCGATCCACAGGGCCGTATGGCTCGCCTGCTGGTGGCCGTAGAGGACCCTCTCGCCATCCAGCCTGAGAATAAGGGTAAGCCCGTCCTGCTGCTGGGTGATTATGTGAGAGTGGAGATGGACGGCGCTGAGCTTAGCGATGTCTTTGAGCTGCCCCGCGAGACCTTTCACGAGGGGTCGCGTGTCTGGATCGCCGATGGCGACGATGCTCTGGAGGTCCGGCCCATTACACCGGTGTGGATGGGGGATGACTCGGTAATTATCGACGAGGGACTCACCGAGGGCGAGCGGCTTGTCCTCAGTAATCTGGCCATGCCTGCGCCGGGCTTGAAGCTCGTGGTGGCAGAGGTCGACAACCCGCTCAGGGCTGAGGAAGAGGAGGCTCGGTGAGCGAACGCACCGAACAGCCACCGCGCCGCCTGCTGGTGCTTTTTCTGGCCCTGCTGAGTGCGACGCCCCCCTTGTCCACGGATATGTATCTGGCGGCGATTCCGCATATCGCCGATCAGTGGGAGGCGCCGATCAGTCAGATCAATCTGTCGCTGGTCTTGTGGTTCGTGGCGTTCAGTATCAGCCTGCTGTTTTTCGGCGCGCTCTCGGATCGGGTGGGGCGCCGTCCGGTCTTGCTGGGCGGGCTGCTGGCCTTTGCCATTACCTCCGGCCTCTGTGCTCTGGCTAACGGCCCGGTGTCACTGATCATCTTTCGTGTCCTTCAGGGCATCGCGGCCTCGGCACCCTCTGCTATGACGATGGCCTACTGCCGTGACTGCTTCACCGGGCGTGCGCGCCAGCAGTTGCTGGCATGGCTCGGGATTATCATCTCGGTGGCACCGATGGTGGCACCGAGCATTGGGGCCATGATTCTAAAGGTGGCGAATTGGCGGGTCATCTTCGCGGTGCTGGCTGTTGTCGGGCTTATCCAGCTGACGCTGGCCTTTCGATACTTTCGCGAGAGTGCAGAGTCCCTTGAGAAAGGCGGCGTGCTGGCGGCTCTTAAGCGCTACCTGCGGCTCACCCGCAATGGCAAGTTCATCTTGGCCAACAGCAGTATGTGCCTGCTGGGGGCTCCAATGCTGGGCTATGTCGGGATCGCTTCGGGTGTTTACATGGACCAGTACGGGCTGAGCGAATCGACCTTTGCCATCCTGTTCGCCGCTGCGCCGCTGCTCTCGATGTCGGGAGCGTATGCCTGTACGCGGCTGCTCCAGCATTTCTCCGACAAGCAGTTGATCTTCGGCAGCTTGATCGGTGGTCTTGTGGCGGGTGTCTTTCTGCTGCTTCTTGGTAATGTGCACTTCCTGTTTTTCATGGTGGGGGCAGCATGCTTTTCATTCTTCGCCGGTATTAGCCGGCCTTTGAGTAACCATGTTATCCTCGAGCAAGTCACTGAGGACATCGGCGCGGCCTCCTCGACGATCATCTTTACCTCGTTCATGGCGGGGGCGATGTGCATGGCCATCGTAACGGCTGGGTGGTCAAACCCGGTCATGGTCTATTCTCTGTGCATCCTCGGCATGTTCGGCTCGATCCTTATGATGTGGCCGCTGCTGATGCGTCGCCTGCGTTTCTAAGCTTTTAATCTCTTTGCGTATCCAACTATGAATACACCCAACTCTACCCGGCGCCGCGGCGCGATTGCCTGGATGGCCGGACACTCCGTCACCGCCAACCTGCTCATGTGCGTGTTTATCGTGGGCGGGCTGATCTTCTCCATGCGGGTCAAGCAGGAGGTGTTCCCCGAGTTTGAGCTGGATGTGGTCAGTATCGCGGTGAGCTACCCGGGGGCCAGCCCCGAGGAGGTCGAGCAAAGTATCGTACTGCCGGTCGAGGAGGCCGTGCAGGGGCTGGACGGCGTCGAGGAGGTCACCTCTACGGCGAGCGAGGGCAGCGGCACGGTCAGGGTTGAGTTGATCGAGGGAGAAAACCTCCAGCAGCTCGCCGCTGACATTAAAAACGAGGTGGACCGCATCACGACTTTCCCGGATGAGGCCGAGCAGCCGACCGTTTCCATCGTCAGCCGTAAGCGAGATGTGGTGACGCTCGTCATCCATGGCAATCAGGACGAGTGGACCCTGCGCTCGGTGGCCGAGACGGTGCGCGATACCCTGCTATCGAACCCCGAGATTACGCAGGTCGAGCTATCCGGTGCGCGCGACTACGAAGTGACGATTACGGTGCCGCGTGAAAGGTTGCGGCGCTACGGGCTGACGCTTCAGGACGTGGCCGACGCTATCAACGACTCGGCCCTGGATATGGCCGGGGGCGGTGTGGACACCGTTTCAGGGGAGATCCTGGTACGCCTCAAGCAGCGCCGCGACTTTGCGCAGGAGTTTGCGGATATCCCTGTCATCACCGGCGGGGACGGCGTGCGTGTGCTACTGAGCGATATCGCCGACATTTCCGATGGTTTTGAGGACTCTGACCTCTACGCCTACTACAATGAAGACCGGGCCGTGCTGATCGATATCTACCGTATCGGCGACCAGACGCCAATCAGTGTCGCATCCGCCGTGCTCGATGAGGTCGCCACGCTGAAGCAGACGCTCCCCAAGGGCATCTCGATCGATGTGCTGGACGACCGCTCAGAGATATACAGCCAGCGCGCAGAGCTGCTGCTGAAAAATCTTTTCATGGGGCTGCTCCTGGTGCTGCTTGTGCTCGGTATCTTTCTGGAGGCGCGGCTGGCCTTCTGGGTCATGCTGGGCATCCCCATTTCCTTCCTCGGTGCGTTCCTGTTTTTCCCGGCCTTTGACATCACGATCAACATGATCTCGATGTTCGCGTTTATCATCACGCTGGGGATCGTGGTGGATGACGCTATCGTGGTCGGTGAAAATATCTACAGCCACCACCAGATGGGGAAGCCCTTCCACCGGGCGGCGATTGACGGAGCCCGCGAGGTGGCCATGCCGGTTGTCTTTAGCGTGCTGACGAATATCGCGGCCTTCACGCCGTTGTTCTTCGTGCCCGGGGTGATGGGGAAAATCTTTAGCGTTATCCCGGCAGTGGTCGTGTCTGTCTTTGCCGTGTCGCTGATCGAGTCGCTGTTTATCCTGCCGGCTCACCTCAGCCACCAGAAAGATATCCATCCGCACGGGATCGGCGGGCGGCTGCACCATCTGCAGCAGCGCTTCAGCCGCGCCTTCATCCACTTTGTGCAGGATCGGTACCACCCCTGGCTGACGCGGGTGCTGCGCTGGCGCTATGTCGTATGCGCCATTGGCCTGGGGGCGATGACGCTGATCTTCGCCTGGGTGGATAGTGGCCGCATGCGCATGATCCTCATGCCGCGCGTGGAGCAGGACTATGCCTACGCCTCGGTTGAGCTGCCCTATGGCTCACCGGTATCGCAGACTGAGCGCATTCGCAAGCAGGTGCTGGCCGCGGCCGAGCGCGTTGTCGCCGATAACGGCGGCGACCAACTGGCCAAGGGCATTTACTCCATCGTCGGGCGCGGCGGTAGCCATGTGGTGACCTTCCGTGTCTACCTGACCGATGCGAATACCCGGCCGATTTCGACCCTGGACTTTACCCGTAAATGGCGCGAGGAGGTAGGCACCCTGTACGGGGTCGATACCTCCAGCTTTGCGTCCGACCGCGGAGGACCCGGCTCCGGGCAGGCTGTGACGGTCGAGCTTAGCCACCGGAGTATTCCCACTCTGGAGGCGGCGGCATCGGACCTGGCGGCGACTCTGCTGGAGTATGCCGAGACGACGGACTCCAACGACGGCTTCCAGCCCGGCAAGGAGCAGTTTAACCTCAAGCTCAAGCCCGAGGGCCAAAGCCTCGGACTTACTGCGCGTGACGTGGCACGGCAGGTGCGCGGTTCCTTCTACGGGGCCGAAGCTCTGCGGCAGATTCGCGGGCGGCACGAGATCAAGGTGATGGTCCGGCTGCCCGAGCAGGAGCGCTCCTCCGAGGCGGATGTGGATTCGCTGATTTTAATGACCCCGGCCGGTGGTGAGGTGCCGCTGACCGATGTCGTAACAATTGGGCGTGACAGAGGCTTTACCACGATCTCCCGCCGCGATGGGCGTCGTATCCTCACGGTGACGGCGGACACGGCCGACCCGGCTGACGCGCCTTTGATCACGGCGGACCTGACCGCGAATGTCCTGCCCGAGCTGGCAGCCCGCTACCCGGGGTTGAGCTATGGCTATGAAGGGCGCCAGGCGGATATGAACGACAGTATCAAGGCCATGATGATCGGCCTGCTGCTGGCGATGCTCGCGGTGTATGCCCTGCTGGCGATCCCTTTCAACAGCTACCTGCAGCCCGCTATCGTGATGCTCGCCATCCCGTTTGGGATCGTCGGCGCGGTCATCGGCCACATCATCATGGGCTATAATCTTTCGCTCATGAGTCTGCTCGGGATCGTCGCCCTGAGTGGGGTGGTGGTGAACGACTCGCTGGTGCTGATCGACTTTACGAACCGGCTGCGCAGAGAGGGGCGCACGGCGGCCGAGGCGGTGACCGGAGCCGCATCCGCGCGCTTCCGCGCGATCATATTGACCACGCTGACGACCTTTGGCGGTCTTTTCCCGATGATTCTGGAGACCTCCCGTCAGGCGCGTTTCATGATCCCGATGGCGATCTCGCTGGGCTTTGGTATCCTCTTTGCCACGCTGATTACGCTGGTGCTGGTCCCGTGTTTCTACGTGATCCTGGAAGACCTGCGCGGGCGTACCCACCATAAGCCCGGAGTCGGCGAAGAAGCCCCTGGCCACGTGCCCGGCGAGGACGCTCCTGCCAAAATGTAGTTGAATACGGATACGTGTGGCGGAGTCGACGAGGTGTGGTGCTTATTGCCCGCTTCGCTCGCGCATCCAGTGCTGCGGGGCCTGCCCAAACTGCTGCTTGAACGCGCGGGAGAAGTAGTGGACGCTGGCGTAGCCGAGGGACTCGGCGGTAGCGCTCACACTGCTCCCGGCGGCGAGCAGGTCGCGTGCGCGGTTAAGGCGGATCAAGTTCTCAAACTGCCGGGGGGAGTGGCCGGTATGCTTCCTGAAAAGACTCCTCAGCAGGGAGTAGCTCACGCCGAGCTCCTCTGCCAGCGATGAGAGCGCCGTGCGCTCTGCGGGGTTTTCCAGCAGGCGGGCACGTACGGCCATGACGAGCTCCTGCTCTCGCGCACGGGGAGCGCCCGCTGCGATACTACCGGCTCGCAGCAGGGCCAGAAGCTGTGGGATGAAGCTGGCCGCTACCTGCTCGCCGCCGGGGCGAGGGTGGCGGAGCCAGTCCAGCAGGCGCTCAAAGATGTGGATCGCCTCGTCGGTGTAGGCGCCCGGCTGGATCGGACGCGAGCGACTGAAAAAATTTTTCATGATGCGGCTGGCCTCCGTGCCCTCGAAGCCCAGCCAGTATTCGCTCCACCCGGTGCGTGGACCGGGGCGATAGCGGTGCCACTCGCCGGGAAAGAGCAGCAGGGTGTCCCCGGCGGAGACGCTGCGCTCACGACAGGAGCGGGACTGAAAGTGCCCGCCCCCGGCAGTGATGAGGACCAGCTGGTATTCGCTCAGGGTGCGGCGTCCATTTTTGTCAAAAGCGTAGGGTAGGGGATGCCCGGTGAGGGGGTAGGGGCTGCCGGGAGGGACTTGCTGGCGTCCGGCATCGATCAGCCGCCATCCCCAGCGCGTAGCGTTGGGGCCAGGGGGGAGGTAGCGGCTAAAGGTGTCGATGCGGTCGGTGTCCATGGCGGTTTCTGAATATTCATAAATCCTGTCAAAAAGTGCAAATAAGAAGTCAGTCCGTGCATATCGCGTTGTATGCGCAGATGCTATACTCTCGGCCTTCAGGGATGTGCCTTCTCGGTTCTCCCCCGATTGAGTCCCCGATAAACCCGACAACCCCCTTCCGTTATGTTTGACCAGGTAAAAGACCAGTACGCCTCGCTCGGCGTCGATGTGGAAAAAGCGCTCGAAGCCATGGCTTCGACCCCGATCTCGCTGCACTGCTGGCAGGGGGATGATGTCGGCGGTTTCGAAGGGGGCGACGGTGAGCTGGGCAGCGGCCTGGCTGTGACCGGTAACTATCCCGGAAAGGCCCGCACCATCGACGAGCTGCGCCAGGACCTCGATCAGGCCGTCTCGCTGCTGCCGGGGACGCACCGGCTCAACCTCCACGCCATGTACGGTGACTTCGGCGGCAAGAGCGTCGACCGCGACGCCATCGAGCCCGAGCATTTCCAGAGCTGGATCGACTGGTGTAAGTCCCACGGCATGGGCATGGACTTTAACCCCTCCTGCTTCTCCCACCCGAAGGCCGATGCGGGCTTTACCCTGAGCAGCCCCGACAAGGGCATCCGCGGCTTCTGGATCGAGCATTGCAAGGCCAGCCGTAAGATTGGTGCAGTCATCGGTCAGGAGCTGGGCAGCGCCTGCGTGACCAATGTGTGGATCCCCGACGGGATGAAGGATCTGCCGGTGGACCGCCTCGGCTTCCGCAAGCGCCTGCAGGAGAGCCTCGACGTGGTCTTTGAGGAAAAGCTCGACCCGGCGCAGAACATCGACGCGGTCGAGTCCAAGCTCTTTGGCATCGGCTCGGAAAGCTTCGTGGTCGGCTCGCACGAGTTTTACCTCGGCTATGCCGCCAGCCGCCAGACCGCGCTCTGTCTGGACGCGGGCCACTTCCACCCGACCGAGGGCATCGCGGACAAGATTTCCTCCGTCCTGATGGTGGTGCCCGAGCTGCTTCTGCACGTCTCGCGGGGTGTCCGCTGGGACAGCGACCACGTTGTGCTCTTCGACGACCCGACTCAGGCCATCATGCAGGAGCTGGTCCGTTGCGACGCGCTCCCGCGTACGCACATCGGCCTGGACTTCTTCGACGCATCCATCAACCGCATCGCCGCCTGGGCCATCGGCACCCGCGCCGCCCAGAAGTGTCTGCTGCTGGCCCTGCTGGAGCCGCGTGAAAAGCTCCGTGAGGCTGAGCTGGCCGGTGATTACACCGCTCGCCTGATGATGCTGGAGACGGCTAAGGCCCTGCCCTGGAGCGTGATATGGGAGGAGTTCTGCCACCGAAATAATGTGCCCGGAGAGCTTGCCTTACTCGACGCGATCCGGCAATATGAGCGCACAGTATTGGCTGCGCGTTCTTGATTTTTTGCATAACTAAGCCTGATCGTGGACTTCGGTGCGCCCTTCTGCTGTGCATCGGGCGCACCGGAGCACCACTTTCACACTTGTTTTTGAGAGGCCTTTTGCGCACTGTCTGACAGCCATGCAGTTTTCCCGAGATGACATCGACCGCATCGTCCGCGAGGTCGTGACCCAGTCCCAGCGCCCCGGTGTCGCTTCGAGCGGCCAACCCATTGCCGCCACGAACTCGGTTCCTGCCAAGGCAAAGGCTGCGGTGCTGGTCGCACCGAAAAAGGTCGAGATCCGGGAGTTTCCGCTGCGTGCGATCGGGCCGGATGAGATTCTGGTGAAAGTCGAGGCCTGCGGGGTCTGCGGGACGGATATCCACTGCTACAACGCCGACCCATTTGGGCTGGCTCCGGTCGTGCTCGGGCACGAGGGCACAGGCATCGTGCTGGAGGTAGGTAAAAACATCCAGGTGGACAGCGTGGGTAAGCCGATCAAGCCCGGCGACCGCATCGTCACGAGTCTGATGAAGACCTCCGAGGCCTGCATGATCGCCAAGTACAACCCGCTGAAGGCGAACCTGTGTGACGATATGCGGCTCTATGGGCTTCTGCCTGACGAGCCCGACAACCACTTTAACGGATACTTTGGCCAGTACCTGATCATCCGCCCGGACGCCTCGGTTTTTGTCGTCAACGACATGAGCGTGGAGCTGCGCACGCTGATCGAGCCTGCCGCCGTCGTTTGCCACGCGCTTGAGCGGGCCAAGACCTGCGGGGTGAAGCTGAACTTCCGCACGCGCGTCATTGTGCAGGGCTGCGGCCCGATTGGCCTGATGATGCTTGCCGTGCTCCGCACCTACGGGATCAACACCCTCATCGCGATCGACGGGAATCCCGGCCGCCTGGAGTTGGCCAAAAAGATGGGCGCGGATGAGACCCTCAACTACCGCGACTATGACGGCATCGACGATTTGGCCGCAGCGGTCAACTCCATGACGAAGGGTGTCGGCGCGCATTTCGGTTTTCAGGTCACGGGCGTACCGGCGGCTTTTGCCAGCCTCTTCAAGTGCATCCGTCGCGGCGGGGGCATCTGCGAGGTGGGGCACTTCGTGGATGGCGGACAGTGCTCGATCAACCCGCACTTTGACATCTGCCAAAAGGAGATCACCGTGACCGGCAGCTGGGTTTATAACAGCGTCGAATACCCGAACGCGTACCACTTCCTCCAGCGTGCCGAGCGTATCGGCCTGCCCATGACCTCGCTCATCACGCACCGTTTCCCGATGGAGCAGATCGAGGAAGCCTTTGCCACCAATATCCGGCAGGAAGGCGTCAAGATCATGATCGACCACCGCCTCTAGGGGGGATTGTGGGGGGATGTTATTTCTGGGCTTGTGCAGCCCAGACCCGCAGCAGACGAAGTCTGCACTTTCGATGCTACGCATCGTGTCAGTGATTGCCGCAACCAGCAAAGCTGGTTGCGGCAATCACTGAGCAGAGCATCAAAACTGGGTCGCCACTTTTTCGACTCCACCCGCGTGTGGTGTTTAGCTGGGCAAATCGTGCGCCAGGTGAGACTTCAATGTCGGTCCATCGTTTGTGCGCAGCACAAACGATGGACCGAGGGTGCAGCCATTGGCTGCCGCAGGGTTTGGGGGCGCGTAGCCCCCACAAATTCGCTCAGTGCTTGATGCACTGGTCCATGCTCTGGGCCGGGTCGGGGTCTTTGGAGAAGCCGGTGACGACGGCGGGGACGCCGACGACGGTGGCGTGCGGCGGTACGTCCTCGACCACGACTGAGCCGGCACCGATGCGGGCGCAGTGGCCGATCTCGATGTTGCCGAGCAGCTTGGCTCCGGCTCCGATGAGTACGCTGTGGCGCACCTTCGGATGACGGTCACCAGCGGTCTTGCCGGTGCCTCCGAGGGTGACCTCGTGCAGGATGGAGACATGGTTCTCGATCACGCTGGTCTCACCCGCGACAAAGCTGGTGGCATGGTCGAGCAGGATGCCGCAGCCGATCCGGGCAGCCGGGTGGATGTCCACCGCGAAGACCTCAGAGATCAGGCTCTGCAGGTACAGGGCGAGCTCCTCGCGCCCGTTGTTCCAAAGCTCGTGGGCGACACGGTAGCAGGTGATGGCCTGGAAGCCCTTGAAGTAGAGCAGGGGGGCCAGGTAGTTCCGGCAGGCCGGGTCACGTTCCTTAATGGCGGTGATGTCGGCACGGATGCGCTCACCGATCTGAGGGTTGTCACGGAAACACTCGCAGAAAACTTCCTTGAGGTACCCTTCGGGGGTGGCGTGGTAGGCGAGCTTACGGGACAGACGCACGGCGAGCGCACTCTCCAGGCTGTCCTGGGTGAGCACGACCTCTTCGAACAGGCTGGCCAGCGCGCGTTCCTTGCTGGCGGCCTGCTCGGCATCCTGTCGTAACTGTTCCCAGACCGGGTCGTTTTCCATTCCGCCTAGGTAAACCGCCTTTGTGGATTGAGCAAGGGATTTGACAGCAAAGTTTTTTGAGGGAACTTTCCCGTTCCTGCCTGTTCCAAGCTTAACCACTCACCCAATCGACTATGAAGATCCTCACTTACTCTCTGATTCTGCTCAGCATGCTGGGCATGGCCAACCTCTCGCACGCCGCTCCCAAGCCCGGCGATGCTGCCCCGGACTTTAGTCTCCAGGGGGCCGATGGTAAAACCTACACTCTTTCTGATTTCAAGGGTCAGTTCGTCATCCTCGAATGGCTCAACCATGGCTGCCCGTACGTGAAGAAGCACTACGGCACCGGCAATATGCAGGCCACCCAGGCCAAGCAAACCGGTGACGGGGCCGTCTGGCTGAGCATCGTCTCCTCCGCTCCCGGCACGCAGGGCTATGAGACGCCGGCTGATGCGCAGAAGACTGCCAAGCAGATGGAGTCGAAGGCGACAGCCGTGCTGCTGGACCCGACGGGCAAGGTCGGTAAGGAGTATGGCGCCAAGCGTACGCCCGAGATCTTTATCATCAATCCCGAGGGCGAGATCGTCTACCACGGGGCGATCGACAACGTCCGCTCGACCAATCCGGCTGACATCAAGACCGCCACCAACTACGTCAACGCCGCCATGGCTGAAGCTACTGCCGGTGAGCCCGTCTCGCAGGCCAGCACCCAGCCCTACGGCTGTGGCGTCAAGTACGCCCATTAACGCAGATGTCTTTTTTGTGGGGCTACGCGCCCCGCACCCGCGGCAGGCGATTGCTGGTCCAGCCGGACCCTGCACTTTCGATTAAAGGCTCGTGCTCCGCACGAGCCTTTAATCGTCATTGGGGTTTATCGTGTCTCGGCTCCCAATGTTAATCCTGTAAGAACCCGAAATCTATCCCAGACTCCATGTTAGTGGAGTCATTGGTGATCCGAAGGATCACGGGTCCAGGGCTTGCCCTGGTGGGCGGAGTGATATTTAAAAAACGGATATGCCGGGGTGGACGATTGAATTACTGGCCGGGGAGCGCCTGACGCGGGGCTTCTGGCTGATCCTTGCGATGCCTGTACCGTTTTGGCTGGCGGTTATATTTTTCCCCTCCTCGCAGGTCGTGCGGCGCATCTGCCACCCGATGGTTGCACCGACGATTCTGCTGATCCCGCTGCTGTATCTGTACTACCAGACGTGGGAGCTGGGCGGGATGGTCTGGCCGGGGGGCATCGGCTACACCGAGGCGCAGTCTGTGGTGCTGCATCCGATGGGCTTCCTGATCCTGTGGTGCCAGTTGCAGATTATGCACCTGTTTCTGGGGCTCGTCCTCTTTCAGCATGCCTGCCGGGTGGGGCTGCGTATCCCCGGCGAGCTGATCGCCTGCTGGGTGCTTGGGCCGATTGGCCTGCTGGTCTACCTCGTGCGGCTGTTGATCAAGCGCGTCCTCAGCTAAAGGGCGCAGCAACCAGCCTGATCGGTACGGCGGCTATTCGCGCTTTTTGCGGCCGGGATTGACGTAGATTTTGATGTCCGCCTGCTGGCCGCCCATGATCTGCATGGCGCGCTTGAGGGCGTTGGCGGTGGACTTGGTCGGGTTGTGCGGGGTGTCGGGGAAGACTCCGTGGCCGCGGCCCAGTTCGTCGAGCAGCCCCGAGTTTTTAAAGACCCGGATGACGTCCTTTTTGCACTCGGAAAAGAGCAGGTGCCGGTCGTGCTCGTGCATGAACTTGAGCAGCTCCTCAATCGCCATGACGGCGGTGGCGTCGAGGTGGCGTGCGTTGCGCATTTTCACGATGACGATCTTCAGGTTGGCGTCCTCGCAGACGCGGCGCATCTGGTCGCGGAAGATTTCCGCCGCCCCAAAGAACAGGTCGCCCTCGACATGGATGATGGAAATCTCCGGGTCGCGGCGGGTGGCCTTCTCCTCCAGTTCGGTGAGCTGCCCCTCATCGGTAAAGCCGTACTCGACCAGCTCCGGGGAGGCGGCCTTGCGGAGGAAGAGGATGATGCTCAGGCCGACGCCGAAGTAGATCGCCGTATCCAGAGGGACAAGCAGACCCGCGATGAGGGTGGAGAAAAACACGATGGCATCGCCCTGAGTCGTGCGGGAGACAAGCTTGATCGCACGGCGGTTGACGAGCGAGAGGCCGATCGTGATGACCAGCACGGCCAGCACGGATTGGGGGACGTAGCGGATGAATGGCCCGATGGCAAAGGCTCCACCGGCCACGATCAGGCCGTTGAGCAGGCTCGCCATCGGGGTGACGCCGCCGCTGCTCCAGCTCAGTTGCGAGCGGGTGAGCGAGCCGGAGGCGGGCATCCCGCTGAAGAATCCGCAGCACATGTTTGAGACACCGATGCTGAACATCTCCTGGTTGGCGTCGAGGCGCTCCCCGGCGCGGGCGGCCAGCGACTTACCGATGGAGGTGCCTTCCAGCACACACAGCAGGGCAATGGCCAGCGCCATGTTACCCACTTGGCTAATAGCGTCGAAATTCAGCTCCGGCGGGGTGAACTTCCACTGGGAGGCATCAATGGACTGCAGCCAGGAAAAGTGAAGCGGAGTCCCTCGTGCAGTGGCGATGGCATCGGCACCCACTGCCAGTGCGGACATCGTTACCAGCACGATGGCGACATTGGGCAGCTTTGGGAGCTTGCGGCTGAGCAGGTAATAGAGGACGAGCGTCAGTACGCTGAGGATGAGCGACTCGGGATGTAGCTCAGGCAGGTGTTTGATCGTCAGGTAGAGCTTGTCAAAAAAGGTGATCGCCTCTTCGCCGGGTGAGAACTTGATCCCGAAGACGTTCTTGAGCTGTCCGGCGATGATCAGTAGCGCTGCCGCCGTGATGTAGCCGACCACCACGGTTCGCGAAATGTACTGGATGAGGTTGGCCACCTTCAGGTAGGCACCCACGATCAGGAGGAGTCCGATCAGGAGCAGCAGCAGTGGCATGTACTGAGCCCGCATCTCCGGATGCATGATCTCCATCGCTGCAAAAGCACTGGCCAGTGTGACGGAGGTGGCATTGGTCGGGCCCAGCGTGATGAAGCGCGAACCGGCAAAGAACGTGGCCGCGATGGCGGCTATCGCGGAGCCATAGATCCCGTACTGGATGGGGAGCCCGGCGATCATGGCGTAGGCCATGCCTTGCGGGAAGGCCAGCAACGCGACATTCAGCCCGGCCCGGAAGTCGCCTTTAAGGGCACTCGGGCCATAGCCCCGGAGGTGCCTGCGCAGGGGAAAGAAATCGAGCTGGTTTTGAGTAACCAGCCAGCGGGCAAGGGCTTTGACGCGTAAAATTCTCAATCCGATCCTGGGCAGCGAGTGGCCCTAGTAAGGCGGGCTACGGTAGCGAATTCAACCACGAACTGACGGCGTGGCTATTTATCGCCTCGGTGGTGACGGGCGCTGAAAGCTGGCCCCTCTCGCTTGGGTATCTTAGCCCTGGAGGATCGAGGAGTCGTAGTCCGGGGTGGCGCCGTCGCAGCTGGCGACATAGGCCCCCAGTCGGCAGGCGCGCTCAAGCAGCTCCTGCGGGGAATCGCCACGCACGAGACCGGCGATGAAGGCCGCAGTAAAGGCGTCTCCGGCACCGATGGTGTCGCGGACTTCGACCGGCGGTGACTCGGCCGTGAGCAGGCGGCGGCCATCATAAAACGCCGCGCCCTTTGAGCCGAGGGTGACGCATAGCTTGCGCACGCCGGTATTGTCGATCACCGCCTTGACGGCGTCCTCCAGATCATCGGGGGAGAAGGGTTTTCCGGCGAGCACAGCCAGCTCGTCCTCGTTGACCTTGAGGACATCCGCCTTTTGCGCGAGGGCGAGGACGGTCTTGCGGTCGTCATGCGGTGGGCGCAGGTTTACGTCGAAAATGCGCAGGGCGTGGGTCTCGCTGAGGATGCTGTCGATCAGCTCGGCATTGCTTTCGCTACGGGCGGCCAGCGAGCCGAAAAGAATGGCGCTGGCGCTGGAGAGTTCGGCGCGGGCGGAGTCGCTGATTTCGATCCGGTCCCATGCGCAGGGCTCCGGGAAAACGTAGCTGGCGGAGCCCTTGTCATCGAGGACGACTTTAGCCACACCGGTGCGCAGGCCTTTTTTGATACCAAAGGCGAAGGTATCCAGCCCCTGTGCCTGGGCGCGCTGGAGTGTCTCCTCGCCGAGGAAATCGTCACCGACCGCACTGATCACGATCGGACGGCAGCCGAGCTTGCGCAGATGGCAGGCGCCATTAAACGGCGCGCCTCCGAGGAAAAGGCCCTTGGGCAGGCAATCCCACAAAACTTCGCCAAAGCAAACGATTTTCTCCATTGCCGAACAGCCTAAGGGAGGACCCTTTCCGGCTGCGAGCGAAAACCCATATCGTCGTTAAGCGGACGAGGCTGCAACCGCTTTACTGGGGAGGAGGCGCGGGCTTTTGAGGAGTGCGCACGATGACAGTGGAGCCACCGGGAGCAGACCAGCCATAGGGGTAGTTATTCCCCGAAGAGTAGCGGAAGTTTACGCTGCCGATGCTGCCGTTGACCTGCACTCCACTGCGCCGGTACACGGGCCGGGGATTGGAGGGGATGACCGTGGCGTTACCGTCACTGCCCACGATGACCACGCGGTTCTGCGGGTAGGGGTAGTAGTAGGCCGGATACTCGGTGCCGTAAAAAGCGGAGTAGCTGCTCTGGCGCTGGGCATTGAGCTCTGCCTGCTGGGCGTCTTTCTCGGCCTGTGCGACCTGCTGCTGGAGCGTGTCGATTTTCTGCTGCTGGGCTTTGAGCTGGTTTTCAGCCTTGGCCAACTCCTCCTGCTCGCGGGTGAAGCGCTCGGCCAGCGGGTTGACGACTTCGGTCACTGAGACCTCGGGGTAGTCGCGCTGGAAGCGCTTCCAGTAGGCGAGCTGGTCGCCGGATGGTTGCGAGAGGAAATCCGGGTCGGACAGCTTGTCCGCCTTGATGCGCTCCCCGGTTTCTATGCGCTTGGCGGTTTTCTGCTCTTTGTGAGCTTCCCATTGGCGGGCGGCTTCGGCCTTGAGCTCTTCCTCGCGGGCAAGTTCATCAGCAGATTTGAGCTCAACCACCGCCACGGTGCCGTCGACGACGGTGACTTTTCCGGCGCGATAAAGGTACAGGGTTTTATCATCCAGCTCGAAGTAGCCCTGCGGTTGGCCCAGAGCGGAGATCATGTCCTCGTAGCTGTCTCCGGGGGCAACGTCTGCCCCATGCGCTGCCGTTGCCCAGCAGAGCATAAACACTAAACTCGCGGTGGCGTAGAGCTTGCCGCACATGATTACGAAATTACGGCGATTTCAGCGAAAAGGCAAGCGCGGGGAGGTGCTTTCAGTTGACCTCCGGCGTGGCTTGGACTTGGCTGGGAAGCCGATGAAACCAGCTACGCCGGGAGAGGGCCACCGCGCCAGATTGCGTCAACGCTTTCTCAAGTCCGGTTTCGACGGATTTGCAGACCACGAGATCGTTGAGGTGCTGTTGACGCTGTGCATCCCCCGGCGCGACGTGAAGGCCCCCGCCAAGGCCCTGCTTCAGCGTTTCGGCTCCGTCAGGGGCATCCTCGACGCATCGCCGGAGCAGCTGCGGGAGATCGCGGGGATCGGTGAAGTCGCTCCTGTCGCCCTGCGCATTATCCGGGAATCGGCGGGTTTGTACCTCCGCCAACGGGCCGAGGCGCGCTCACTGCTGGACGGGGTGGACGAATTGATTGACTTCTGGCGAGCGCGCCTGGGCGGGCTGCGACACGAGGTTTTCGAGGTCGCCTATCTGGACAAGCGCTACCAGCTCCTGCCCGACGGTGTGCAGCGGCTGGAGGAGGGGGTGCCGGACCGTACCACCGTTTACCCGCGCAAGGTCATGCAGGCGGCGCTCGCGCGGCACGCGGTCTTTATCGTGGTGGCCCACAACCACCCCAGCGGCCAGCTCAAGGCCTCCTCGGAGGACCTGCACCTGACGCGGTGTCTGATCTCGGCCGCCAATGCGGTGGGGTTGACCCTGCTCGACCACCTCATTGTCACCCCGGATGACGCCCTGAGCTTCCTCGATCAGGGCTTGCTACAGAAGTGCTGAGGGCAGTTTCGGGGCAGCTCTCCCTGAACAGGGTTGCCAATGGGGGCGAGCTCGGCCTCAATGGGCCGCATGAGTCAATTTCGTATCGGACTGGGCTACGACATCCACCGCTTCGCCGAAGGGCGCAAGCTGATCCTCGGCGGGGTCGAAATCCCGCACGACAAAGGCCTCGATGGGCACTCGGATGCCGATTGCCTGACTCACGCACTCGCCGACGCTGTGCTCGGTGCGCTCGGCCTGCCCGACATCGGCCACTTTTTCCCCAATACCGACCCGCGCTGCGAGGGGATGGACTCGCAGGATATTCTCCGCAAGGCCGTCGAAGAGGCGCACAGCCGCGGCTTCCGCGTGGGTAATTGCGACATCGCCCTCATCGCCGAGGAGCCGAAGATCGCTCCCCACCTCGACGCCATGAAGCGCGCTCTGGCCGCCAGTATGCAGATCGAAACGACCGAGGTCGGCCTCAAGGCCACCACCAACGAGAAAATCGGCGACCTCGGCCGCAGCATGGGCATCGCCGCCCACGCGGTCGTCATGCTGGAAAAGGCGTGATTTTTGCGGGGCTGCGCGCCCCGCACCCGCGGCAAACGCTCGGCGTTTGATCCGACTGAGGGGCTTCGCCCCTACGCTCCTTGCAGTCGCTACCCCGATGCCCTCTTAGCGAATGCTGGCTCAGCCTTTAATCGTCATTGAGGTTCATCCCATCACGTGTCCGTCCCAATGGTTGTGGGGTGATCCAGTTTGGATGCTTTGCTCAGCGATTACGGGCAAACAGATTCTCTGTTTCCCGTAATCGCTGACACGATGCACAGCATCGAAAGTGCAGGCCTGGCCTGCCGCGGGCGCGGGCTGCGTAAGCCCGCAAAAACAAGCTCGCGGTCACGCGCCGCGCTTATTCATGAGGAACTCGAGGTAGTCGAGGTCGCCGGGCACGGTCATTTTCGGGTTGGGCCACTCGTTCTCGACGAGGGTGACGCCGATGTGCTGGTAGGCGAGGGCGGCGGTGTCGTCGGTGACGGAGAGGTTATTGAAGCGCAGGCGGCGGTAGGCCTCGACGATCATTTCGCGCTGGAAGGCCTGCGGGGTCTCCATGGCCCAGAGTCCGGAGCGGGGCACGTCGCGCAGCTTACGCTTACGCACGGACCGCTTGGTGGAGGCCTTTTTGATCGTGTCGGTGACCCTGTGGGCGAGTACGGCGGCATTATCGCTTTTGACGGCGTCACGGAGCTTGCGCAGGGCCTCGGGGTGGACGAGCGGTCGGGCACAGTCGTGGATAAAAACATAGTCCACCAGCAGGGAGAGCTCGGTCAGCGCATTGAAGACCGAATCCTGGCGCTCGCGCCCCCCCTCAACCCAGTGAATCGGGTACTGGGCGGGGTTGTTTGCGGCGAGCACCTGCTCGATCTCCTGGCGTTGCTCTTCGTCGCGGTAGACGACGGTGATCTCGTCAATGATGTCTGCTTGATGGAAAGCCCTCAGCGAGTGGGCGACGACGGGCAGGCCGTTGAGCGGGGTCAGGACTTTATCCTGCACGGCCCCGCGCATGCGCGTACCGCTACCGGCACACAGGAAAATGGCTGCGTAAGACATGGGAGCAAGTGTGGTTCAGGCTAAGGAATGGATGGCGGAAAAGCGGTCAACTTGCAGGCTGTGCGGATTAGCGCAGCTCAGCGAGAATCCGTGTGATGGCCTGGCTGGGGTCGTCGGCCTTCAGGATGGGGCGGCCCACCACGATGAACGACGCGCCCTTGGCGCGGGCACCGGCGGGGGTGAGGATACGCTTCTGGTCGTCGGCACTGGCGCCCTCGGGGCGCACGCCGGGGGTGATGATCTTGATCTGCGGCCCCAGCTCCTTACGGACCATGGGCAGCTCCAGCGGGGAGCAGACCAGTCCGCCCAGGCCGGATTCGCTGGTCAGGCGGGCCAGGCGCAGGACCATGGCCTCGGGGTCATCGTCAAAGCCGATCGTGGCGAGGTTCGTGCGGTTCATGGAGGTGAGCACGGTCACGCCCAGCAGGGTGAGGTCCGGGTTGATCTCTGCGGCAGCCTCGGCGGCGCGGCTCATCATCTCCTGGCCGCCCATGGAGTGGAGCGTCAGCATGCCGATGGGCAGGCCCTTGAGGCTGCGTACGGCGGATGCCACGGTGTTCGGGATGTCGTGCAGCTTGAGGTCGAGAAAGACCTGGTAGCCGCGGTCGGCTACCTCCCTGACGAAGTCCGGGCCGTACTTGACGAACAGTTGCAGGCCGATCTTGACCCAGCTGAGCTCATCGCCGCAGCGGTCGAGCATCGCGAAGGCATCCTCACGTGTGGGCACGTCGAGGGCCAGTATCAGTTTACAATCCTCTCTGGGCTGACTCATAAATGGCTTTTCATCTGAACGCATAGCCGACAGTGTGCCAACTTCTTTCGATTTAAAAATGACTGCTGATAAACTGACGCTCGCTGCCCCGGCCAAAGTCAACCTGCTGCTCGCCATCACCGGAGTGCGTGAGGACGGCTTTCACGAGCTGGTCAGTGTGGTTGCGCCGCTGGACTTTGGCGACACGCTGGAAACTATTTACGACCCTCAGGCGGAGGGGCCCGACACACTCCGCTGCGAGATGCCCGGTGTCCCCACGGACAACACCAATCTCGTGCTGCGTGCGGCCGAGCTTTTCCGGGCCAGGACGGGGGTAAAGGGGCGCTTTGACTTTGACCTCGAGAAGCGGATCCCCCACGGGGCCGGGCTCGGTGGCGGCAGTAGCGACGGCGCCTCGGCGCTGCGGGCCATGAACCGCCTCACCGGGGAGCCGCTCAACGATGCGGAACTGGCTGAACTCGCCGCTGAGATGGGCTCGGATTGCCCGCTCTTCCTGCAGGAGGGGCCAGTCGTCATGCGCGGTCGTGGCGAACGGCTCGAAATACTCCCGGATGAGGCCGGTAAGGCGTTACGTGGCATAGGGTTGCTCTTATTTAAGCCCCCCTTCGGAGTGGCGACTGGCTGGGCCTATGGCAGGATGAAGGCCCGGGGTGATGTCTACGCCGATGCTACGCAGATTGAGGCGGGTCTGAGTGACTGGGTATCGGCCCCGGATTTGTCTAAATTCCCGTTTTACAATAACATGCAAAGCGTTGCCTTTGAGAAGCATCGGGCTCTCCCGGTCCTCCTGGAGCAGCTGCGGACGGACTTGGGACTGACCTGCCTGATGAGCGGTAGCGGCAGCTCCTGTTTTGCCCTGACCGACGGGGTGAGTGAGGAAAAGCTGTCCTCGGTTAGGCAGGCAATTGCGGAGGCTTGGGGACCTGAGGCCTTTATACAAGCGGCCCGCACGCTCTGAGGGACGTTTGCCCCTGCCTCGGTGGGGTGCAGAAATTCCTTGCCTTCATGGTTTTCTCGCACGGAAATAGCTGTACACCTGAGCCGCTGAAAAAGGGTAATGACAGACCGTACTAACAAAAAAGAGGAAATTATCCAGGGGGTCGCCGCTTCGCCCGGCGTTGCCCATGGAGAGGTCTTTGTTATCCATCAGCGCGACCTGGAGATTCCCGTGCTGGAGCTGGAGTCTACGTTCATCCCGCGGGAGATTGAGCGTTTCGAGAGAACCCTGGTGGAAACACGCAAGGAGATCATGCGTGTGCGTAACGAGGTGGCCGAGCGTCTGGGCGAGGGCGAGGCCAAGATTTTCGATGCGCACCTGCTGGTGCTTGAGGATACGGCTCTCATCGATGAGACCATCCGTCAGGTGCAGGATACGCACTACAATGTCGAGCATTGCTATGCGGAGGTCGCCCAGCGGTACATCGAGGTGTTTGCCGCGCTGGACGACGAGTACATCAAGGAGCGCATGACGGACATCCGCGACGTCACGCGCCGCGTCCTGCAAAACCTCCTCGGGCAGAGTGCCCAGAATCTTTACGAGCTGACTTCGGAGCGCGTCGTCGCCTCCGAGGATGTCTCCCCCTCCGATGCCGCCCAGCTGGAGGGCAGCAAGGTCATCGCCGTCGTTACCGATGCGGGTAGCCGCACCAGCCACGCGGTCATCATGGCCCGTTCGCTGAAAATCCCCGCTGTGGTCGGCCTGCACGACATCACCAAGCGTCTGGCCAGCGGTGACTATGTGCTGGTGGATGGCTATGACGGCACTGTCATCATCAATCCCGGCGAGGAAACGCTTTTCCGCTATGGCAGGCTCAAGCAGGAGCGCCTGAATATCCAGAAGGCCTTTGAAAAGAGCAGCCTCATGCCTGCCAAGACGCAGGACGGTGTCACCTTTAAGGTCTGCGGTAATATCGGCGGGCCGGAAGAGTGCGGGGCTGTCCTTGCTAACGGGGGTGAAGGCGTCGGTCTTTACCGTACCGAGTCGCTCTTTATCGGGGCGGACAAGTTCCCGACTGAGGAAGAGCAGTATCAGGCTTATCGCCGGACCGTGGAGGCTATCCAGCCGCATCCGATTGTCATCCGTACCCTTGACCTGGGCGGTGATAAGATGGTCAGCAGCCTGAATTACACTCAGGATGAGGAAAATCCCTTCATGGGCTTCCGGGCCATCCGTTTCTGCCTGGAGCATACCGATATTTTCAAGGACCAGCTGCGTGCTATCCTGCGCGCCAGCGCCTTTGGGGACGTGAGCATCATGTACCCGATGATCAGCAGCGTGGAGGAGCTTATCCAGGCCAACCGCGTGCTCGAAGAGGCCAAGGAAGAGCTGCGTCATCGGCATGCGGCCTTCGACGAGAATGTCCGCGTCGGCAGTATGATCGAGATCCCCGGTGCAGCTCTGGTGGCGGACCTGCTGGCCGAGCATTGCGACTTTTTCAGCGTCGGTACAAACGACCTCATCCAGTACCTGCTGGCGGTCGACCGTGTCAATGACCGGATCGCCCACCTCTATCAGCCGAATCACCCGGCGGTCATCCGTACCCTCAGCCAGTTGATGGCTGTGGCCCGCAAGAAGAACATCCCGGTAGGGGTCTGCGGTGAAATGGCGGCTGACCCGATCTATGTGCCGCTGCTCTTCGGGCTGGGCGCGGATACCATCAGTGTGGCTCCGACCTCGCTGCCCGAGATCAAGTACCTGCTGCGCCGCATGAACTTTAAGGAGGCTCAGGCGTTGGCCAAGAAAGTTGCCGGACTGACTGACCCCGAGGCCATCTTTATGGCGCTATCGGCCTTCTATGCCCAGAATATGGGCGACCTCTTCAAGGACGAAGAGTAGGCAGGACGCGGCCGGGTTACACCCGGTGGCATTAATGGCTCCGCTAAGGCAGAGCCACTCCGGGTGGGGCCCGCTATACCCCGCGCTTTTGGCCGAAGAGGTGGACATGCAGGCGGTCGCCCAGACGATAACCGTATTGCTGGCACAGGGGGGCGAGCCAGCGCATTTTCTCGTAAAGAGCGGCAGAGGTCGTTCCCTCGGGCATGAGCAGGATGCGCTCGGCGGGCAGATGGTAACGGCTCTGCAGGGTGCGGATCTCCTCCAGATCCTGCGGTGTCGCCGCCACGAATTTAAACCACGCACGGTCACAACTGGCGAAAAAGCCCAGAGCCTCCGACTTTTCACGTTCGGGTGCTGTATTACCGGAGTTGGCGAGCTTGGGGGAGACGTTATATTGGGCGACAAGGCTATCGAGCGCGGGAGGGGGCGTGAGTGTGCCGTTGGTCTCCACTTCGAAGCGATAGCCGGGGTCTGTCTCGCGAAGCTGGGTGGCGAGGGCCGCGAGCTCACGTCCCTGCACAAGGGGTTCCCCCCCGGTTAGCACGATGTTACGCGCTTTATAGCTGAGGATGTGCTGGACGACCTCGCGGGTGTTTAACTCGATGATTTCCTCCTCGCGCCGATATTTACGGGCATGCTGTGCCGTGTCGGCATCGTGAGGGTAGGGCGTTCCCTCCCAGTTCCAGGTGTAGGCGGTGTCACACCAGCGGCAGTGCAGATTGCACAGAGACAGACGCACGAAAACGCTCGGGGTGCCCACGCTGACGCCCTCGCCCTGCAGACTCTCGAATAGTTCCGGGCCTGTGCCGTTTCTGGCCAGTTTCATACTGGCAGAAGCTGAGCCGTCATTGTGGTGTCAGGCAATCCCAAAGCCTGTATGGCGGTTATTCTTCCAGGATCAGGGTATAGGCACCATCATCCACTACGCGGAAGTTGCCTGATTCTATATCGCCGTCGTCGAGCGCCTGATCTATGATGGTCATCTGCTCGTCGGATACATTTGCGTCCCGTAACGATATGCCAGCTATGATGTCGAAGACTCCTTGTTCCCAGTCCCATTGACCGCCCACGGGGAGTTCTGCTTCGAAGTCGTACGATTTGAGGTACCCCTCCATTTCATCTGGCAGTATCCCTTCGTTAACATCGGATGGCCATGTGCCATGCTCCATGTTGTAGATGGTGAAGGCAGACTTGAACTGGCGAAACCCGTTCATGATGAAGCTGTTCTGCGAGCGTATACGAGCATTGCGTATATTCGGGACAGCGATCGCTGCCAACAATCCCACGATAATCACAACGACCATGATTTCGACCAGGGTGAATCCGGGTCGCTTGCGTCGTGTACCAGCCGACTTGGTGCGTGGCTGGACACTAAAGGGCATGCCTTTGGTCGGCGTGCTTACTCGCAACTGGGGGGCCATTGAGTTCAGCAATGAACATAAATAAAATAATCACCTGGGGCGGGGGTGTTACTCCATTTAGGTGGGTGTTTTGAAGGCAACCGATTAGGTTGTAGGCCCTAAGTATGGCTATGGAGTAAAAATAGACAAGACGATTAATGGCTATCGATCAAATCGGTAATAGCGTCATAATACGTGATTGAAGTTGCTAGTGAGGAACACCTTGCACGCCAAAAATATCCATCCGCCCGCCGCAGATAGGGTAAAATCTGATTCCCGCCGGGGGAATCTTCAAATCTTCAGGTGCTTAGGCTTCTTCGAACTTGCGAGAGAAAAGCTCTTCGAGCTCATCCAGCAATTCGGTGGCCTGGGGGCCTGAGGCGATGAATTTCAGCTCCGAGCCTTGACCGGCTGCGAGCATCATCAGCCCCATAATGCTTTTCCCATTAATCTGGTCGCTGTCTTTTTCGACCCACACTTCCACGCTCTCGTACTTGTTAGAGATACGCACGATCATGGCAGCGGGCCGTGCATGGATACCCATTTTGTTCTGCACCTTCAGAACACGGGTGACTTCGTTGCCATTGTTGGCTCTGTCTTTCAAATCCATATAAGGTGCAACTATTACAACGGTGGGGTTAAGATTGTCAAGGAGAGGTGTCAAGTAAAGCTAATTTCTTGCCAACGCTCCGACACGGCAGCTTTTGATCGGGCAAAATTGCATTGCCGGGCAGGGACTTATGGTAATTATTTGTCCGTGAACACCTAACCCGATAGATATTATGTTCCTAAAAGCGTCTTTCTACTCTCTACTCGTACTCGGACTCACGGCCTCAGCCTCAGCCTCAGACTACTTCGAAGCTGCGGAGGTCTGCTCTATGCAGAGCCAGAGTAATGCCGCTGATCGTTTCGGCGCGGTTGATTTTTCCCAGTTTGTTGCAGGCAGCGCAAACGTTCCGTATGATTATGGTGATACGGGTAATCCCACCATGAAGGGCTTTGCCTACTTCGATCTGGAGAGCGATGATTTGCGCGAGGAGCTAAAGGAAGCCTCCAAGAAGGGGGAGCATGTCGTCCTGAGCTTTGTCCTGCTGCAGGTCGTGGGTAAGCCCCGCCCGCTACGCGTTGAGTACATCGGTACTTTTAAGGACAAAGACTCCGACAAGAGCCGGACACAGCAGTTTCAGGCAAACGAAATCCACCGCGCCAACAATGTGCTGGAGCAGACCGCCGAGCCCGGTCTCAAGCTGGTGGACGTCAGCAGTGTGATCAAGAGTGACCTCGACAAGGGGCGCTGGCTCATCGTCCGCTTTGAGCAGGATGGTCTGCGCATCGAGGACGGGCAGGACGATCTCTATCAGTTCAATGCGAACAACAGCACGGTGCGTCTGACCGTGACCAAGGACAAGAAGATGCTCGATAAGGTGGTCAACCACTACCAGGAAGACGGAGTGGGCGGCATCATTGCCGATATGAACACGAATATCCTGCCCGATATGTCCCAGAAGCCGCTGCCGAAGATGAACAACAACATCTTGCCGGACATGAGCAACGATCCGACCTCTGACATGGATACACAGAATATCCTGCCGGACATGGATACGAAGAATATCATCCAGGATCAGGACAACCAGCAGTAGTCGCCCGCAAGGCGATCTTGGTGGGATCGGCCGTTGTCTTGATGGCAAGCGGTTGATCGGAGACGTTTTTCAGCCAGTGCATCGCGCTTGCTAGAAAGGGTGTTTTCGCGTTTAAATGGGTCTGATGGACGGATCATTGGATAGCGGCGCCACCTTACGGCGTCCCGAGCTGGAGCTGCTGGCTCCTGCCGGGAACTTCACCTGCCTGACGGCTGCCTTAAAGGCAGGGGCGGACGCGGTTTACTTTGGCGCTGATAACTTCAACATGCGCTCGCAGTCGGCTTTTTCGGATACCGACCTGCCGGATATCACCTCTCAGGCGCATGCGGCCGGAGCGAAGGCGTACCTGACCGTTAACACCATCGTCTATGAGGACGAGCGCAGTGTGCTCGACCAGTTGCTTCCTCGTGCCGCTGAGGCGGGGGTGGATGCTATTATCGCCTGGGACCCAGCCGTCCTGCTCGCCGCGCGCCAGCATGGGCTGCCCGTGATGCTCTCTACGCAGGCCTCAGTCGCCAACACCGCGGCGTTGCGCTTTTACCATGACAGCCTGGGGGTGAACCGTGCGGTCCTCGCCCGTGAATGCACGCTGGAGCAGATCCGCCAGATTCGCACGGAGCTCGACGAGGCTGGCTTGGAGCATCTGGAGCTCGAAACCTTTGCCCACGGGGCGATGTGCGTGGCCATCAGCGGCCGGTGCTTCATGTCCTACCACCAGTACGGCAAGTCCGCCAACCGGGGGGAGTGCCTGCAGCCTTGCCGCCGCGAATACAGCGTCTCCTCCAAGGACGGCGATCTGGCCTTTGACCTCGGGCGTGACTACGTCATGAGCCCGAAGGATCTGTGTACGCTGCCCTTTATCGAGCAGCTCATCGAGGCCGGGGTGCACAGCTACAAGATCGAGGGTCGCAACCGCAACCCCGAGTACGTTTCGCTGGTGACGGCTGCCTACCGGCGGGTGCTTGACCACTGTATGAGCCGCCCCGATGCCCCTGATGAGGCCTGGGAAGCCCAGCTCGATGCTATCAAAACCGAAGAGATGGAGCGGCTGCACAGCGTTTACCATCGGGGCTTCTCCGAGGGCTTTTACCATGGGCAACCGCTTAACGCCTGGAGTGAGTCTGCGGGCAGCTCAGCCTCCCGGAAGAAATTCCATATCGGGCGCGTCCTCAACTACTACTCCAAGTCCGGGGTCGCCCATGTGCGTGTGGAGAATCAGGGCCTGAAGGCTGGGGCAGAGGTGATGGTGCTCGGGCCGACGACCGGGGTGGTCGCTTTCTCCTGCCCGGAGATGCGGCTGGAGGAGCGCGTGCTCACCGAAGCTCAGCCCGGCGAGGAAATCACCCTCCCGGTACCGGACAAAGTCCGCCGTAACGACACTGTCTATATCCGCGTCGAGCGCTAGGGCGTGTCTTCGCCAGCTCCGTATATAAAAAAATTGGGGGCAGTGTCCTGCCCCCAACGTGAATCAAAGAATCGTCGTGTGGTCGTGCCTTAGAGCTCGCGGGCGTACTCCTGGAGGGAGCGGACTTCGAGCGGGCGGTTCATCAGAGCCTTGATGCCTTCGAGGGCAGCCTCGGCACCGGTGATGGTGGTCATGATGCACACCCGGCGCATGACAGCCTCCGAGCGGATGACGTTCTCGTCCACGCGCGGGATCTGGCCGGAGGGGGTGTTGATGATCAGGTCCACCTGGTCGTTCTTGAGCATGTCCAGCACGTTCGGGCGGGCGCCTTCGCTGAGCTTGAACAGGCGCTGCACCTCTACGTTGTTCTCCTCCAGAATGTCGGCGGTGCCAGAGGTGGAGAAAATCTTGTAGCCGAGGCTGACGAGCTGGCGGGCGATGTTGATCGCGCGGGGCTTGTCGGCGTCCTTGACGGACATGAAGACGTTGCCTTCGAGCGGCAGGGGTGGCTGTGCGGCCATCTGTGCCTTGGCCATAGCGATGCCCAGATCGTAGTCTGCGCCCATGACCTCACCGGTGCTGCGCATTTCCGGGGAAAGCGTGATCGGGGCGCCGGGGAAGCGCGCGAACGGGAAAACGGATTCCTTGACCGCCCAGTAGTGGGGGATGACCTCCTCGGTGAAGCCGATGTCTACCAGCTTTTCGCCCGCCATGACGCGGGAGGCGAACTTGGCCAGCGGCACGCCGATTGCCTTCGAGACGAAGGGCACCGTGCGCGAGGCGCGGGGGTTAACCTCCAGGACGTAGAGCTCGCCGTCCTTGATCGCGTACTGGACGTTCATCAGGCCGACGACCTGCAGCTCCTTGGCCAGGGCGTAGGTGGCCTGGCGGACGGTTTCGAGAATCTTACGCTCCAGCGTGTGCGGCGGCAGCACCATGGCGGCATCACCACTGTGGACACCGGCGAACTCGATGTGCTCGAGCATGCCGCCGACGACAGTTGTCTCGCCGTCGCTGATGGCGTCCACGTCGAGCTCGATGGCGTCTTCGAGGAACTTGTCCAGCAGGACAGGCTTACCGGGGGCGGCGTCAAAGGCGTTGCGGACGACCTGCTTGAGCTCGTCCATGCCGTAGACGATGAACATGCCCCGGCCACCCAGCACGAAGCTCGGACGGAGCAGGATCGGGAAGCCGATCTGGCCGGCCAGTTCGTAGGCCTCCTCGGAGGTGTTGGCGATGGCATTGATCGGCTGTTGCAGGCCGATGCGGTTGAGGATGTCCTTAAAGAGTTTACGGTCCTCGGCGGCGTCGATCATGTCGGGGTTTGTCCCGATGATGTTGACGCCGTTGTTCTGGAGCTCAGTGGCGAGGTTGAGCGGGGTCTGCCCGCCAAACTGCACGATCGCGCCCGAGCAGCCTTCCTGCTTGTAGATTTCGAGGACGTCCTCAAGCGTGAGTGGCTCGAAGAAAAGGCGGTCCGAGGTGTCGTAGTCGGTCGAGACGGTCTCGGGGTTGGAGTTGACCATGACGGTTTCGTAGCCGATCTCGCGCAGGGCGAAAGAGGCGTGCACGCAGCAGTAGTCGAACTCGATCCCCTGGCCGATGCGGTTCGGCCCGCCCCCGAGGATCATGATCTTTTTCTTGTCCGAGGGGGTGATCTCGTTTTCGTCGCCGTAGCTGGAGTAGTAGTACGGGGTAAAGGCTTCGAACTCGGCGGCACAGGTATCAACCAGGCGGTACACCGTGTTGATCTTGTTGTCCTCGCGCATCTTCTTGATGTTGCGGATCTTGGTGCCGAGGATTTCTGCCAGCTGCTTGTCCGTGAAGCCCGCTTCCTTGGCCTCACGCAGCGTTTCCGGGGTGAGCCCGTTGAAGCCGCTGCGGATCATCTGCATTTCGAGGTCCACGATGCCCTTGATCTGATGCAGGAACCACGGGTCGATCTTGGTGTAGCGCTCGACTTCTTCGAGGGTCATGCCGTTGACGAAGGCGTAGCGGACGTAAAAGAGGCGCTCGGAGGTCGGGTGGGCCAGGCCACCACGGATGACTTCCAGGTCGGTCAGGTCGGTGTCGCCGAACTTGCCGCCGCCGCCGAGGCCGCGGGCGCCGATTTCCAGCGAGCGGAGGGCCTTTTGCAGGGACTCCTTAAAGGTGCGGCCGATAGCCATGGCCTCGCCCACGCTCTTCATGGAGGAGGTCAGGGTCTTGTCCGCGCCGGAGAATTTCTCAAAGGTGAAGCGCGGGATCTTCGTCACCACGTAGTCGATGGTCGGCTCAAAGGAGGCCGGGGTCTCGCGGGTGATGTCGTTGCGCAGCTCGTCCAGAGCGTAGCCGACGGCGAGCTTGGCCGCGATCTTGGCGATCGGGAAGCCCGTGGCCTTCGAGGCCAGCGCGGAGGAGCGGGAGACGCGCGGGTTCATCTCGATCACGACCATGCGGCCGGTTTTCGGGTCGGTCGCGAACTGGATGTTCGAGCCGCCAGTCTCCACGCCGATAGCGCGGATAACGGCAAAGGAGGCGTCGCGCATGAGCTGGTACTCCTTGTCGGTCAGCGTCATGGCCGGGGCCACGGTGATCGAGTCACCGGTGTGGACACCCATCGGGTCGAGATTTTCAATCGAGCAAATGACCACGCACTGGTCCTTGTGGTCGCGCATGACCTCCATCTCGTACTCCTTCCAGCCGAGGAGACACTCCTCGACGAGGACTTCGGTCACGGGGGAGGCGTCGAGCCCGAAGGACACGATCTGCTCAAATTCTTCCTTGTTGTAGGCGATGCCGCCGCCGGTGCCGCCCAGGGTGTAGCTGGGGCGGATGATGAGCGGGTACTTGCCGATCTTCTCGGCAGCGTCGCGCGCCTCGTCCATGGTGTGGGCGGTGTGGCTGTCCGGGATGTCCAGGCCGATCTCGATCATGATCTGGCGGAACTTCTCGCGGTCCTCACCACGCTCGATGGCGTCCTGCTTAGCGCCGATCAGCTCGACGTTGTACTTGTCGAGGATGCCCAGCTCAGCGAGCTTGAGCGACAGGTTCAGGCCGGTCTGCCCCCCGAGGGTGGGCAGGAGCGCCTGCGGCTTTTCGCGGGCGATGATCTTTTCCAGGATCTCGGGCGTGAGCGGCTCGATGTAGGTCACATCGGCGAACTCCGGGTCGGTCATAATGGTGGCCGGGTTGGAGTTCACGAGGACGACGCGGTAGCCTTCCTCGCGCAGGGCCTTACAGGCCTGGGTGCCAGAATAGTCGAATTCACAGGCCTGCCCAATGACGATGGGGCCGGAGCCAATGATGAGAATAGTGTCGATATCGGTACGCTTGGGCATCAGAGAAATGTTTAACCGGGTACCCTTGCAGAATTTCGCCGGATGAAAAGCATTTTCCGGGAAAGTCTGCTCAAGGGATGTCAAACCAGGCAGTTAGACTTCTTATTTACGCTTGGTTTCTGGGGCAATGGAAGTCGCCTTCAACGTGTTTTTTGGCGTCAGACGTCTGGGGTTGCTTGCTTCATTCCCTCTGCACGTCTCAGCTGGTGCTGGAGTAAGGGCAGGGAGACCATGTAGGCACAGGTGAGGATGACGGTTACTATGGGTGCCGGGAGGGGCTTTATGCCGTGGGCGCGGAGCGTTTTGGTCACCCCGACGAGCCCATAGCAGACGATGAAGAGCATCGCGGTGCCCGTGATAACCGCGACCACCAACAAAATCAGGGAGAAATGCTCCTGCCCGCCCGCGATCTCGTCCTTGATAAAGATTTTCTCCGTGAAAAACGCGCTCAGGCACACGGCCGTACAGGCCAGAAAGGTCCACACCAGCAGCTTCAGGGGGATGCGTGGCCCGCCGTTGAGGCGGTTGGCGTCCTTCATCAGCATAAACGCCCAAATAAAGCCGTGGCAGCCCAGCGTCAGGATGACGATCAGCCAGTTGATAAACGGATGATGGCGGACGAATCTGCGGAGCACGGGAAGCCTGCGTTTCGGGCATGCTGAACGACCGACCATGGATAGGCCAGTGCAGAATCAACGGACTCGTGGCCTTCGTCTGCCGGCACCGTTCAAGACCACAAAAAAGCCTCCGCATGTGCGGAGGCTTTGGTCTTGATTCGATTAATAACAGGGGTAGGCACGCAGTGCCGTAGGGGCGACGCCCCTCAATGTCCCGTGCGGTCACGCACCTGCCGCACTTACTCTGCCGAGAAGCGGAAGATCGTGCGCGAGGTGAAGTCCTGTCCGGGGCGCAGGACGATGTCACCGAGGGTGTCGGGCTTGTTGATGCCTTCGGGGCAGGCCTGCGTTTCCAGGCAGAAGCCCGCGTGCAGCTGGTAGACGCCGTGTTTGCCGGTGACGACCTCCTCCTCGATCATGGCGCTGGTGTAGAGCTGCATGCCGGGCTCGGTGGTCAGGCACTCCAGCACGCGGCCGCTCTCGGGCTCACGGATGCGGACCACCAGACGGGGCTCGTCGGTGCGGCCACCTTCAAAGAAGTAGTTGTCGCCGTGCTTCTTGTGCATGCCGGCGATGCGCTCACGCAGGATCACCGGTTGGCGGAAGTCGTTGGCCTGGCCCTCGACGCTGCGTACCTCGCCGGTCAGGGTCATTTCGCCGTCGGCGACGGCGTAGGAGTCGGCCAGGATCTGGAACTCATGCCCGAGGATGTTGCCGTTGGCCTCGCCCTTGAGGTTGAAGTAGGCGTGATTGGTCACGGCCAGCGGGGTGGCCTTGTCGGTGGTAAAGGCGTAGTCGATGACGAGTTCGTTGTCGTCGGTGAGGGTGTAGGTGACGGTGCCGTCGAGGTTGCCGGGGAAGCCGTTGTGGCCGTCCGGGTCGAGATAGTGGAGCTTGAGGACGGAGGCGCCGTCTTCTTCCAGAGCGGTCGGCTCCCAGACCTGCTTGTCAAAGCCGTCGGTGCCGCCGTGCAGGGCGTTCTCGCCGTTGTTTTTCTCCAGTTCATAGGTGGTACCGTCGAGGGTGAACTTCCCCCCGGTGATGCGCCCGGCTACGCGCCCGGTGATCGCTCCAAAGAAGGGGTGTCCGGCGATGTAGCCCTTGATGCCCTTTTTACCCAGAAGGATGTCAGCCATGTTTCCGTCCTTGTCCGGCACCTCCAGGGAGAGCAGCAGGCCCCCGTAGTTGCTGACGCAGAGGCGCACGCCGTTCTTGTTGGTGAGGGTGAACTTCTCGACCTCGCGGCCGTCACGAAGTTTACCAAAGGATTCGCGGGTAATCGACATAAGCCGACATTGTGAACCGTGCGCACGCCGACGACAAGCTTGACTTACTGACGAAAAAGCCGGTTGCCCCGCATGGGAACAACCGGCTGCAAAATGGGAAAAGGAGAGGGCGACTACTGGGCCTTGCGGCGGCGCAGGGCAGCATAGCCGAGGATGACGGCGCCAGCCATCAGTGCATAGGTGCTCGGCTCGGGGATAGCGTCGATGGTGCCTGTCAGCGGCAGGTTCTGCCAGCCAAGGTTCTCCATGTAAACCTTGAGCCCGGTCTGCGAGTTCTCGAGGTCATAGAGTGAGGGGTCCAGCGTTGCGGGCGGTGCCGTCAGGCTGGCCGCACCGTTAGGGATGATCGGCTCCAGCGTAATGTTGAGACTCAGGAAGGTTCTATCCAAAATGGTGCTATCCGTGAGGTATTCGGTGCCATAATTGGTGGTGAACTGGATGCTGTGGTAGTCGCCACTGCCGCCTGAATAATTCGTTATGGTGAACAAGGCCGCGTCCTCAACCGCCGCTGTCGTGAAGTTTTCGTTCTCTCCGTAGAGGGTGAGCTCAAATTCCGTCAGGCGAAACTGCGCCTGGGTCGAGGTCGAGGAGAGAGGGGTTGCCGCGGTGTCCCACTGCAGGGTGGCCGACCAGGCAGAGCCCACGGGGAACTCTGCGTTAAAGTTGGGAGCCGAGCCTGAGCCGTTATAGCTCGTGACCCCTATGAGAGTGGTCGTGTAGACCGCAGCTGAGGCCGGGATGGTGATGGCCAGAAAAATAGCGAATAGAGTGATGCGATTAGGTGTCATATTGGATCCAATAAACTTAGCTTATTGGGCGTATGAAATCGTAAAACCCCGCCGAGGTGTCAACGGCTAACTGTTTGCAAATGATCATGGAGACTCCTGGTCGGGGCTGGATGTCGTTTTTTTAATCCTGAAGCATGGGGTAAGGTTGGTGGGCTCGGCGCTTGCGTGTGGCAACAGGAGTGGTAAGAAATGTCTCATCCGTGAAAACCTTTCTATCCATAGTGGTCCTGCTGGCGTGCCTGCCGGTGGTGGCAGCTTACGAGACGGTGAGATTCGATGCCTTTGACGGGATCGACATCACGGCGGATGTTTATTGGGCGGACAAGGATGACCCGCAGACCCCTTTTATTGTGTTGCTGCATCAGGCCGGATACAGCCGGGGGGAGTACCGGGAGATCGCGCCGAAGCTGGTGGCCATGGGGTATAACTGCATGGCGGTGGATTTGCGCAGCGGCAGCGGCGTGCGAACGGTCATCAATGAAACTGCCCGCGAGGCGGTGGAGGCCCGTCAATCTCCGACCTATCTGGACGCGATAACGGACATCCTGGATGCGATCTACTATGCCCGTGACCACTATGCACGCGGTGACTTGATCCTGTGGGGGAGCTCTTACTCGGCCTCGCTGGCGCTAAAGATGGCCGCAGACCGTCCCCGACTGGTTCAGGGCGTCATCGCCTTCTCGCCGGGAGAGTACTTTAACCACCTCGGCAAGCCGAACAATTGGATCGCCGAGAGTAGCCGTACGCTGGAGATGCCGGTTTTTATTGCTTCAGCGCACCACGAGGAACGCCTCTGGGGCCACATCTATCAGGGGATTTACTCCGAGGACAGGGTTGCCTACATCCCCGAGCGCGGCGGCGTCCATGGCTCACGCGCGCTATGGGCTGAGTCGCCCGACCATGAAGGGTATTGGCAGGCCGTGACGGCTTTTCTGAAGCGGTATTTCCCGGTGGGTGAATCCGGAGAAGAGGCTGCTAGTCCTTCGAAGTAGTGCGCTGTTTGAGCGTTCGGCTCATGGGGCTTTCGCCTTGCCGAAAGGCTGGGGTAAAGCATGATAGCGGCATGAAGTACATCCTCTCCTTCTGTCTCCTCTCTCTCTTTTCGTTTTTCTTCAGTGCCTGCCAAAGTGGTGCTGGCTCTACCCAGAGCCTTTCCGACGGTGATACGATTGGCCTGGGCAGTAACGGCAGCACCCTCCTGCTCAAGGTGGGCGAGTCTTTTGTCGTCAGCCTGCCTACCAATGCCTCGACGGGATACAGCTGGGAGCTGAGCGACTCTTACAAGAGCGTGCTCCGTCAGGGCGGAGGTAATACGCAGAATATGACCTCGGACCATCAGACCGCGATGAACGATGGCGCTCCCGCGATGTTGGGAGCCCCTACGCTCAAAAGCTGGACCTTCACCGCGAGCAAAGCCGGGGAGGCGCCCCTGCATTTTGAGTATCTGCGCCCCTGGGAGAAGGACTCGGACCCGGCCAAGGTATTTGAAGTCACCATCAAGGTCTCCGAATAGCCGCGGACCAAGCGCTCCTTACGATTGACGTTTTGGGCAGAATCGTTAAGGGTAATTGGCGTACATTATCGTTCACCCAATGCTCCATGTGGTGGCTGGGCTCGTGATAACGGCGAGCTATTATGCCACGGGGGCGAGGCTCTCTCTGTATGAAAAAACTCCTTCTCCTCCCACTGCTGGCGCTCGTCCTGAGCGGTTGCGATACGGTTAACACTGTCGAGCGTGCCAACCCGGAAATGACGCCCGACTACGTTGCTGCCAAGAAGGTGGTCACCGACCCCAGTTTGGCTGACATCGTTTCGATAGAAAACGTCATCCAGAGTACGGTCAGCGGTAATCTGCTGAAGATCCAGGTCGAGCTGAAGAACAAGACCAACAGCTACCATCGCTTCCTCTACCGCTTCCAGTGGTTCGACAAGGACGGTATGCAGGTCACCCGCGCTGCTCCGCCGTGGCGTACCAGCCAGGTCGAGGGTCGCGAGACCGTTTATGTATCCGGCGTTTCTCCCAGCCCGAACGCGGCTGACTTCCGGCTAGAGCTGCTCGATTCGCTCAACCCCACCAGCGGTGGCGTGGGCGGCACATCCAGCAACCCTCGCTCTCGTACACCCGGGAAGTAAGGCACCCGTCAGGGGCGCTGGCCTCATCTGCTCCCGCTGTGTCCCGCAAATGCGCGGTGCGTGAGCGTATGGACCATTCCTGGGCAATCAGATAAAAAGCGTGATTTTCGCGCGTGGCTGTGGCATGCCTAGAGCTTTGATTATGGCGAACGAAAACAAACAGGCGACCTGGGGTGGGCGGTTCAAGGACGGCCCCGCAGAACTGATGCAGCGCTTTAGCGAGTCGATCTCCTTCGACTGGCGTCTGGCACCCTTTGACGTGCAGGTCAGTAAGGCCCACGCAGCCATGCTGAACCACATCGGCCTGATGAGTGCGGACGAGCTGCAGGCCGTGCGTGACGGGCTCGACGCTGTGCTGGCCGACATCGAGTCGGGCGAGCTCGTTCCCAATATCGCCAGTGAGGATGTTCATATGAATATCGAGCAGGCCCTCACGAAAAAGACCCCTGCCGGGGCGCGCCTGCAGACGGCCCGCAGCCGTAATGATCAGGTCGCCACGGATATGCGCCTGTTTTTCCGTGACGCCTGCGGTAAAGTTTCCGCCCAACTGAAGCAACTCCTGCGTGTCATCGTGGAGCAGGCCGAGGCCAACCAGCAGATCGTGATCCCCGGCTATACGCACTTGCAGCGGGCTCAACCGGTCTCGATGGCCCATCATCTCTTGGCCTGGGCGCAGATGTTCGGGCGTGACCTGGAGCGCTTTGAGGCGCTGGCCGAGCGCGCCAATATCTGCCCGCTCGGTTCGGGTGCATTGGCCGGGAGCACTCTGCCCATCGACCGCGCTTTCGTGGCGAAGGAGCTGGGCTTCGTCGATGCGAACGGCGAGCCGCGCCTCACCGCCAACAGCATGGACGCCGTGGCCGACCGTGACCTCTTTATCGAGTTCGCCAACGCCGGGGCCATCTGCGGCGTGCATCTTTCCCGCGTCTCGGAGGACGGTATCCTGTGGAACAGCGCGGAGTTCGGCTACGTGCGCTTCTCCGATGCCTTTACGACGGGCTCCAGCCTGATGCCGCAGAAGAAGAACCCGGACTCGCTGGAACTGCTCCGGGGCAAATCGGCCCGCCTTCAGGGTAACCTGCAGACGCTGCTCACGCTCTCCAAGGGCCTGCCGTTGACCTACAACCGCGACCTGCAGGAGGACAAGCCGCCGGTCTTCGACACCTTTGATACGCTCATGATCAGCCTTGAGGTGCTGGCTGGCACGCTTGCCGGGATGACGGTGCGTGCCGACAAGTGCACGGCTGCGGTCTCCGACCCGCTCCTGCTGGCAACGGATCTGGCCGACTACCTCGTGGCGAAAGAAGTGCCCTTCCGTGAGGCACACCACGCCATCGGGACTTTGGTTGGTATGGCCGAGGAGCAGAACGTGCCGCTCAACCAGCTCCCCTTTGACGCGGTGAAAAAGGTCAACCCGGCCTTTGACGCCGACTGGGTGGATGTCTTTGACCTCAAGCGTGCCCTCAGCCTGCGCGAACGCCCCGGTATGCCCGGGCCCGAGCAAACCGTCGCCCGGATAGCCGCCTGGCGTAAGCGCCTCGGCTAGGAGAGTTTTCTCTGGGCTGATGCGGCCCAGACCCGCAACAGGTCCGGCTGGACCAGCATTTTAGCCTGCACTTTCGATGCTGCGCAGAGCATCAAAACTGGGTCGCACCATTAATTCGGGGCAGCGACTGAAAGGAGCGATGGGGCAGAGCCCCATCATTGTCCAGTGCGGTCACGCACTCATAATCTCGTCGTAGCGAGAGAAGTATCCGGCGTAGAAGCTGAATATCTGGATGACGACGAGCACAGCTACGATGGCGAAGAGTAGGGTCGGGTAGAGGATCATGGCGACGTTGAGCCCCATGTTCGCCTTGTCCTGATAGCGGCGGCCGATCGCACCGAGCGTGGTGTCGAGCTGTCCGCTTTGCTCACCGCTGGTATAGAGCGAAATAAAATCTGCGGGGAAGCAGCCGCTGGAAGCTAGGTGGCGGCTGGGCTGCTCACTGCGGCGGATGGCTTCGCAGATGTTTTGAGCGGCGCGGTTCAGGCGGGCGTCCCCGGTGATAGCTCCCGCGCGTGCCCAGCTCTCGCCGATGGGCAGTCCGGCCTCGACGAAGCTTTTCAGGGCAAAGGACAGGTCGGCGATGCGCTGAGAGCGTGAATAGCCCCGCAGTCCCGGCAACAGCCCCATCAGGAATGTGATAATCGGGCTACCGGTTTTTACCAAAAAGGCGGCCAGGAAAAAGAGTGCCCAGAGGATGCCCAGCGGGAGCAGCAAATTGATGAGAAAGTGGGGGAGATTAAAAACAAAGCCTCCCTGCTTGTTGATCTGGCTCAGGATAGCGTGGGCGAGGACCCCCAGATGCAGGATACCCAGCGGATAGGCGCAGGCGAGCAGGCATTTTTGCTGGGTCGAGGCGATGCGCCGGTGGCGCTCAGCCAGCCCGGCGAGGGTCTGGGGGAATCGGCCAGTGAGCGCCGCAGCCCCGAGAAACTGCCGGTCGGCAGTGGGGAGCCAGTCGGGGGCCTTACTGAGCATCTGCTCGATGTCCTGCCCGGTGTGCAGGGCCGCAGCCATGCGCTGGCGGTCGTGGGCGGGTGGCCCGCTGGTGGACTCCAAGGCGGTCGGCAGTCCGATCCCGGCCTCCATGAGTTGGGCCAGTTGCAGGTACCACGTGCTCAGCTTCTTATGGGATAATGTCATGGCCGTATAGTAAATTGAAGGCGCTCAGGTGTTACTCAGGCCTTGACCCGGAGCAAAACCTGGGCAATATCCGGCATCTTTTGCTCAACGATCCTGCAATTCCCGTGAATATACAAGTCGAAGATATCAACGACACCCGCAAGCTCGTCACGGTTTCCGTGACACGCGATGAAATCGCCGAAAAAGAAGCCAGCCTCCTGGCTGACTTTGCCAAGCAGGCCCGCCTGCCCGGGTTCCGCCCCGGTAAGGCCCCCACTGCGATGGTCAAAAAGCGCTACGCCAAGGAAATCCAGCAGGAAGTCCGTCAAAAGCTCGTTAGCGAGGCCTATTCCAAGGCGCTTGAGGACTCCGGCCTGAATGTGATCAGCCTGGTTGAGCTTGCAGATCCCGAGTTCCCCGAAGAGGGCGACACTGCTTTCAAGTTCACCCTGGACATCAAGCCCGAGTTCGAGCTGCCCGAGTATAAGGGTCTGGAGCTGAGCGTCCCCAAGTCCGACGTGACCGACCATGAGGTCGAGCATGCCCGCGACCACATCCTCGGCCAGCGTGCTGAGTTCAATGTCGTGGAGCAGCCCGCCAAGAAGGGCGACTACGTCAAGGTCTCCTACGAAGGTAAGATCGGCGACGAACTGGTGGCCGACCTCGCCCCTGACCAGCCGATTTTCGGCACCCAGAAGAACACCTGGGAAGAAGCCGGTGCCGAGCATGGCCCGGGCGTCAAGGCTGTCGTCGAAGGTATCGTCGGCATGAAGGCCGGTGACGTGAAGGACGCCGAGGAAACTTTCCCGGAAGAGTACGAGATCGAAGCCCTCAAGGGTAAGACCGTGAGCTACCACATCGAGGTGCATGAAGTGCGTGAGCGCATCCTGCCCGAGATCAACGAAGAGTTCCTCAAGACCTTCCAGGTCGAGACCGAAGAAGAATTTAACAACCGCATCCGCGACGACATCAAGTCGCAGAAGGAGCAGCAGGCAGAGCAGGCCAAGCGCGAGCAGGCCGCTACCAAGCTCTCCGAAAAGGTTGAGTTCCCGCTGCCCGAGAGCCTCGTAGAGGGCGAAACCCAGGACCTCCTGCGCGATTTTATGCAGCGCGGTATGGCCCAGGGCGCTACTCAGGAGCAGTTCGAAGAGCGCAAGGACGAGCTTTACAAGGGTGCCCGTGAAGCCGCTGAAAAGCGCGTCAAGGCACAGATGCTCCTCACCGAGGTGGCCAAGAAGGAAGAATTCAAGGTCGAGAACGAAGACCTGAACCGCGCTATCTACATGGAGGCTATGTCCCGCCAGCAGAAGCCGGACGACCTCGTCAAGGAGCTGCAGAAGGACCGCCAGCGTGTAGTTGAGATGCAGCGCAACATCCTTGTTAACAAGGCGCTTGATTTCCTGGTCAAGGAGGCTACCGTTACGGAAACCGAACCGGAAGAGGCTCATTCGCATTCGCACTGAGCCCCTAAAGGCCCAGCAACGAAATACCAGTGAGCTATATCATTCCCTTTATTACCGAGCGCGACGGGCGTAACGAGCGTCGCGATGACATCTACAGCCGCCTGCTGCGGGACCGCATCGTCTTTATCGGCACGCCGATTTACGACGAGGTGGCTAATGCTGTCGTCGCCCAGCTTCTGTTTTTGCAGATGGATGACCCGAAAAAGGACATCCACATCTACATCAACTCGCCCGGTGGCAGTGTCACGGCCGGTATGGCCATCTACGACACGATGAACTTCCTGCACTGCGACGTGGTCACGTACTGCGTCGGCATGGCCGCCAGCATGGCTACCGTCCTGCTGGCCGCTGGCACAGAGGGTAAGCGCTACGCGCTGCCCAACAGCCGCGTGATGATTCACCAGCCCACCGGCGGCGCGACCGGTCAGACTTCGGATATCTCTATCGCCGCCAAGGAAATCCTGCGCTGGCGCCAGACGATCAACACTGTCCTGGCCAAGCACAGCGGCCAGACCGAGGATAAGATCAACGCGGACTCCGACCGGGACTACTACATGACCGCACAGGAGGCCTGCTCCTACGGCCTGGTGGACAAGGTGATCGAAAATAAGCCCGCCCAGTAAGCGAGGCTTGGCGTTCCGCCGCCCGCGGTTATTGCAGTTGCACAATCGCGGTTTTTTCCTAAACCTCTTCCTTTCGTCTGTCGATAAACAGACTCCCTGTTGTTATGGCTAAATCCACAAAGATGACCTTCTGCTCCTTCTGCGGTAAGTCGCAGAACGAAGTCCGCAAGATGATTGCGGGACCGGCCGGGGTGTACATCTGTGACTCGTGCGTCACGGTCTGTAAGACGATTATCGACCGCGAGCTGAAAGAGGGCGGTGCTCAGCCTGAGCCCCAGGGCCAGCAGTTCAACCTGGTCAAGCCCGTCGCCATCAAGGAGCACCTGGACGATTATATCATCGGTCAGGACCACGCCAAAAAGGTTCTTTCGGTAGCCGTTTACAACCACTACAAGCGCCTTCAGTCCATCATGAACAAGTCCGAGGTCTCGCTGGCCCCGGAGTTCGATGATGTCGAGATCGAGAAGAGCAATATCCTGCTCATCGGCCCGACTGGCAGCGGTAAGACCCTGCTCGCGCGGACCCTCGCCAAGCTGCTTGATGTGCCCTTTGCCATCGCCGATGCCACCACGCTGACCGAGGCTGGCTATGTGGGTGAGGACGTGGAAAATATCGTCCTGCGCCTGCTGCAGTCGGCTAACTTTGACGTGCGCAAGGCCGAGTGCGGGATCATCTATGTGGACGAGATCGACAAGATCGGCCGCAAGACCGACAACGTCTCGATCACGCGCGATGTGTCCGGTGAAGGTGTCCAGCAGGCTCTCCTGAAGATCCTCGAAGGCACCGTGTGTAACGTGCCGCCGCAGGGTGGGCGCAAGCACCCGAACCAGGAGTACATCCAGCTCAACACCGCTAACGTCCTCTTTATCTGTGGTGGGGCCTTTGTCGGCCTGGAAAAACTCGTTTCTGACCGCGCGGGGAAGAAAGTCCTCGGTTTCGACCGGCAGGCTGAGTCCGAGCGGGTCGAGGGGCGCGATGCCCTGATGGGCCTTGTTCAGCCCGAGGACCTCGTCCGCTACGGCATGATCCCGGAGTTCATCGGCCGCTTGCCGGTGGTTTCCGTGCTCAACGAGCTGACCCAGTCTGACCTCGAGCACATCCTGCAAAACACGCGCAACTCGCTCGTGAAGCAGTTCTCCAAGCTCTTTTCGATGGAAAATGTGCAGCTGCGCTTTACCAAGGACGCCGTTGCCGCCATCGCCAAGAAAGCACTCGAGCTCAAGACGGGTGCCCGCGCCCTCCGCGCTATCATGGAGCAGATCATGCTGGAGATCATGTACGACATCCCGCAGGACGACACCATCGAGGAGGTCATCATCAGCGGTCCGGTCGTACGGGGTACCCGCAAGCCGCAGGTCAAGCGCCGTGGTCAGCAGAGCGAGGCCGACGAGCCAGCTGCCTGATACGCTTTTCGTATACGCACAAAATAAAAGATGGGCTTATTGCGTCCTGTCTTTGCACTAATTGATTGCGTGGGGTGACGGCCTCATATAGAAGGAACGCGCATTCTGTATGCGTACCTGTAATCTATTCTTGGCGGTTATGCTGACCGCTGCGCTACCTGTATGTGCGCTGGTCAACAGCGGAAATCCGGGGGGCAATCGCACCGCACCGACCGGGCTCAATGGTGAGCCCGCCGATCCGGGCTTTGATCGTGTTGGCTTCAATGGCTCGGCCTCAGGTGTTTATCTGGGCGAGGGCTGGGTCCTGACGGCCCGCCACCTGCCCGCCAAGACCTTCACGCTCGACGGTGTCACCTACGAGTGGGACGGCGTGAACGATTATAAATTTCCCGATACGGAGCTGCGCCTGTTCCGCTTGGCAAACGCCCCGGAGATGCCGGTACTGCCGATGATCAGCCAAACGCCGCGCCCCGGTGAAAACGTCATCATGGTCGGAGCCGGGCGCGATTGTGAAGACCATGTGACCTACTGGTATGTGGATAAAACGGCGCAACCGATCACATGGACAGAGGTCCCGACCCGTGGCGAGGCCAATGCCGGAGGGGTCCTCTCGAACGAAGGCAGCATCATCAGCTGGGGTACGAACCTCGTGTCTAACGTCATGCCGCACCCCAAGCTGGGCGCATTGATCATCACTGACTTTACGGAAAACCCGGCCACCCGCACGACCTTCGAGGCGCAGGCCGTTTCCTATGACAACGGCGGCGCGCTCTTTACCGAAACCAACGGTGAGTGGAAGCTGGCGGGCATCATGATCACAGTTTCGAAGCTTTTCCCGGAGCAGCCCGGTGTGAACAAGGAGCCCGGTGGCCCGAAAACGATCGGCTCAGGTGTCTTCGGTAACGTCACGATCTCGATCAATCTCGCCCCCTACAGCCACCGGATTCTCCAGGTCATGGCCAACAGCAAGCCCGCTCCCCAGTTCGCAGAGATGCAGCCGCGTCCTGAGATGAATATGAACTGAGTGGCCTGGACTTCTTTTCCCGGTTCTATTTCCCGACATAAAAAAGCCCGCCAATTCGGCGGGCTTTTGTTGTCCCCAGATGGGGGAGTAAAACCGGTGCTGGTGGGCTGGCTTACCAGATGCCCTTTTCGCTCTTTTTGAGGCTGAGCGCAAAGGCGGTGATCAGCTTGACGGTGTTTTCCACGTCAGCCAGATCCACGACCTCGCTGGGCGTGTGCATGTAGCGCAGCGGGATCGAGACCACGGCGGCGGCGACACCCTCGCCAGCCATCTGGATGGCGCGTGCGTCGGTGCCCGTCGGGCGCGGCTCGCACTCGATCTGGTAGGGGATGTTTTCCTTCTCGGCGCACTTGACCAGCCGCTCGAAGACAAAGGGGTTGATATTCGGGCCACGGCCGATGATCGGACCCCCGCCCAGCTTTTGCAGGCCGTACTGCTTCGGGTCGCAGTCCGGGTGGTCGGTGGCGTGACCGACGTCCACGGCGATCCCGAAGTCCGGCTTGATCGCGTAGCTGGAGGTGACGGCCCCGCGCGTGCCGATTTCTTCCTGCGTGGTGGCGACGCTGACGACCTTGGCGGTCAGCTTCTTCTTGGTCTGGGCCAGACGGCGCAGGGTTTCGCTGACCACGTAGCAGCCGCTCTTGTTGTCAAAGGCGCGCGAAGCGCCGACCGTGCCGGAGATCAGCTCAAAGTTGTGCTGGTAGACGACCGGGTCGCCGATGGAGACGCGCTCCAGGGCCTCATCGCGGCTCTTGGCACCGATGTCGATCCACATCTGGTGGATTTCGGGGACCTTCTTGCGATCCTCGGGGCTCATGAGGTGGATGGCGCGCTTACCGGTGACACCGGTGACGTCGCCCTTCTTGCTCAGGACGACGACGCGCCGACCGGGGATCATGATGCGGTCATGGCCGCCGAGCACGTCAAAGTAGACAAAGCCCTTGTCGTCGATATAGCGGATGATCAGGCCCAGTTCGTCCATATGGCCGGCGAGCATGAGCGTGGGGTCGCCCTTGGGGTTGAGCGTGGCCATGCGGTTGCCCATGCGGTCCTTTTCGTACTTGTCAGCGGCGGGCTTGAGGTACTTTTCGAGCACGTCCTGAGCTTCGTTTTCGGCGCCGGTAGGCGAGCGTGCATCGAGCAGGGCTTTGAGAAAAGAGGGGACTGTCGTTTGTTTTTTGGCCATAGGGGAGTAAAATGTCCAAAAAGACGCCTATCGCAAAATGTTTTTTTGATGGGCAATCTGCTGGACGGCCTTATACCTCTTAACCCTTTACCCCGGAACACTATGAGGATTTATCCCGCAATCGACATCAAACACGGCGCCTGCGTCCGCCTGACACAGGGTCTTGAAGACCAGGAAACCGAGTATTTTCACGACCCGCTGGAGCCGGCCCGTATTTTTAAGGCTGCTGGCTCGGAGTGGGTGCACGTGGTGGACCTCGACGGGGCCTTTAAGGGCAAACCCGCGAACTTCGACGTCGTCAAGGGCATTGCCGATCTGGGCCTGAAGGTCGAGTTTGGAGGCGGTATCCGTGAGCTGGAGGACGCCGAGGCCCTGCTGGCCGCCGGTGTCAGCCGCATTGTGGTCGGTACCCGTGCCTGCAAGGACCACGCCTTTGTCGAGGAGCTGGTCAAGCGCTGGCCGGAAAACCTCGCCATCGGTATCGACGCCCGCGAAGGCAAGGTCGCCGTGCGCGGCTGGGTCGAGGTGACCGATATGCCCGCCATAAGCTTCGCCGAGAAGCTGGCCGAGGCCGGTGTGCAGCGGATCATTTACACCGACATCAGCACTGACGGCATGATGGTCGGGCCGAATTTCGAGGGGCAGGAGGAAATGCTCAGCGCCGTGCCGATCCAGGTCATCGCCTCGGGCGGAGTCAGCGATCTGCACGACCTGGTGGTCTATTCTGAAATGGCCCAGAAGTTTTCCAATCTCGACGGTGTCATCGTCGGCAAGGCCCTCTACGAAAAGAAGTTCACCGTCGATGAAGCCCTGAAAGTGGCTACTCCTACGGCATAGAGTGGGGTGTTCTCTGGTACAGGTTCGCCATTTGACATTCAATGAGCCACTTCACTTTCTACAATGGTGGGACTCCGTTTTGATGCTTTGCTCAGCGATTACCTTAAGCAGCGTCGCTGCTTAAGGTAATTGCTGACACGATGCGCAGCATCGAAAGTGCAGCCCTCGGCTGCCGCGGGGTATGGGGGCGCGTAGCTCCCATAAAAGTCTATCCATCCAGCACGTCTTCGAGCGGGTAGGTCCAGATCTCGGAGAGCGTGGGGTGGTACCAGTGTGTTTTTAGCAGGTCGGCGGCGGTCGCTTTGAGGGCGACGCCGACGGCGAGGCTGTGGATGAGCTCCGAGGCGTCCTTGCCCACGCACTCGGCACCGACGACGCGCCCGGTGCTCTTCTCGGCGTGGATTTTGACAAAGCCGTGCTTGGCCTCCATGAGGATGGACTTGCCGTGGTCGTCAAAGGGGTAGTCCGCGCTTACGTAGTCGATGCCGCGCTCCTTCAGGTCGGGCTCCGGGATGCCGACGTAGGCGATCTGCGGGTCGGTGAAAACGATGGAAACGAGCGCGTCGTAGTCAACGGGCTGTGCGGTGCGCCCGGTGGCGTGGCGTGCGGCCAACTCGCCTTGCAGGATCGCGACGTGGACGATCTCGTGCGGCCCGGCGACGTCCCCGGCGGCATAGACATCGGGGTTGGTCGTCTGCTGGAGCTCGTTGGTCACGATGTGTCCGGACTTGCGCAGCTCGATGCCTGCCTTGTCCAGTCCTAGGCCATCGGTGGCAGGTTTGCGGCCGAGCGCGTTTAGTAAGTGAGCGGCTTCGCGGACGATGGTCTTGCCCGCATGCTCGAAGGTCACGCGGAAGCCCTTTTCCGTGCGCTCGACCTGCTGAAGCTGCGTGTCAGTGATCAGCTCGATGCCCTCGCCTCGGAAGACCTCCTCGATCACGGTGCTCGCCTCGGGGGAATGCTCCTTTAAAATGTGCGGGCTGCGCTGGATCTGCGTGACGCGGGAGCCCAGGCGATGCAACAGCTGCGCCAGTTCGCAGGCGACGACTCCGCCCCCGAGCACGATGACCGACTCGGGCAGGTGGTCCAGCTCGAGCACGTCGTCACTGGTCCAGGGCTCAGACTCCTTCAGGCCGGGCACGGGGGGCCAGGCGACCGATGAGCCGGTGGCTATCATGAACTTGTCTGCGGTCAGGACGGTGCCATCGGCGATCGTCAGCTCGCGTGCACCGGTGAAGCTCGCCTTGCTGCGGTAGAGCGTGAAGCGGTCCGAGGCGAGCTGCTCCTGCCGGTACTCGGCGAACTCGGCGATCGTGTCGAGCTTACGCTGGTGCAGGCGCGGCATGTCGGCCTTGGCCACGGGGATGTTCAGCCCAAAGCGGTCGGCCAGCTTCGCCAGATGAAGGATCTCGGCGGAGTAGATGAGGGTCTTGGAGGGCATGCAGCCACGCAGGATGCAGAGCCCGCCCAGCGTGTCCGCCGCATCGACGATGGCGACGCGTTCACGGGTTTCACGGGCGGTGCGTGCGGCGGCATAGCCGGCGCTGCCGCCTCCGATGACGATATAATCAAAATGTTCAGGCATGGCTTTTTGTTACAGGTAGACGTGTGACGGCGGGATAAAGCATTGCGGTGAGGATGCGAACACTTAGTCTAACGGCTCTGCTTGTCCTTACAATGATGGATTTGATGAAAGCCCTGCTCGCCGTTTGCCTGCTCGTCCTGCTACCCCCTGTTGCTCAGGCTGGGTTGCCCTTTGATCCGCAGGACCCACCAGAGGGCTTGTTCTCGGAAGAGTGGATGGAGGTCTATCTGCTGGGGAACAAGGTCGGCTACTCCCGGCTCAGCCTGACGCGTGATGGCTCTCATGTGATGACTGAGACAAAGACCTACATGGAGATCCGCCGAGGGGCCGTGCCGATGGTCTTTGAAACCCTGGAGAAAACGACTGAAACCCTCGCCGGAGAGCCGGAGGCATTCAGCGTGGAGGTCGCCATGGCAGGCCAGCCGATTGTCCAGAGTGGTGAGATTCAGGACGGGACGCTGACGCTCACCCTTAGCCAGCAGGGGCGCGGTCAACGCCGCGAGCTGCCTTATCCCGCTGGCGCGTTGATGACATGGGGGCTCATGCTGCGCACCCTGGACACACCTCTGGAGGCCGGGCAGTCGTTCAGCGCAAAGATGTACAGCCCCTCCCTGACGACGGACGCCGCCGTCGATGTTGATTATCGTGTGATCGGTCAGGAGGAGCTTGCGCTCGGCCAGCGCACCGTTACCGCCTGGAAAGCCCAGATGGACATCCAGCTGGGGGCTACGGACTTCAGCACGACGATCTGGACCGATGAAGACTATCGGGTGCTGAAAACCTCGGCCTCGATCATGGGGATGCCGATGGAAATGATCTCCTGCGACGAGGAAACAGCGCTGACAGGGTTTGCCCCGGCGGAAATTTTTGAATCCAATCTGGTTCAGCTCAACAAGGCGATCCCCGCCGATGCGACCGAAGTGGTCTACCATGTCAGCGTGGATGGGGCCGACCCGGACCTGAGCCTGCCGCAGGGCGATTACCAGAAGGTGGAGCGCCTCGGCGTGGGGCAGTTTAATGTCACCGTGACGCGGGCTGACCATGAGGGCTTGGCGCGTAAGATGGAGAAGCTCGGGCCGAATGCCTTTGCGGAGTACCGCAGCTCGAACTTGATCCTGGACTCGGACGACGAGAAGGTCATCGAGCTGGCCAAGAGGGCCGCTCCTCAGGATGCGGATGCGGACCCGGTCGCGCTGGCTGATCGCCTGCGTGTATTCGTTTCTGATTACATCGAGGATAAAAATCTGACTGTGGGCTTTGCCACGGCCAGCGAGGTCGCCCGCGACCCGCAGGGTGACTGCAGTGAGCATGCCGTGCTGCTGGCCGCCCTCGGCCGTGTGTGGCAGCTGCCTACGCGGGTCGTCGCTGGCCTGGTCTATCTGCCACGGATGGTCGATGTGGACGGTAAGGCCCGCGAAAACGTCATGGGCTACCACATGTGGACCCAGTTTCGTCTGGATGGTCAGTGGGTGGACTTTGACGCGGCGATGCGTGAGTCCGAGTGCGCACCGACACGCCTGGCCTTGATGACGTCATCCCTCCAGGAAACCTCTATCTCTGAAATCGGTCTCGAATTGCTTGAATTGATCGGTCAAATTAACGTTGAAATCGTATCCGAAAAATGAATACACCCCTCCGCCTCCTGTGTTTTGTCAGCCTGGCCGCCGCGGCCGTATTACCTGCGGGTTGCTCGAAAAAGCAGCCTGCCCCTGTTGAAGTGGCCCCGCCCGCACCCCCGGCCCCCAAAGTGGTGCCCTACACCAGCGGGCGGCTTGTCCTGGAGGATATGCCGGATGTCGATTTGTCGACGGTTGAGATCATTGTTTTGGATAAGCTGACGCCGGAGCTGATTATGCTCCTGAGTCAGCAGCACAAGCTCTACTCTGAGATGCTGGCCCCGCCCGAGCCCGAGGCGGATGAAGAGCCTGCCGCTGCCCCCGGTGAGACCGAGAGCGACGGGCTGGACCTGATGAGTGACCGTGATCGCGAGCGCCTTGAAAAGATGCTGACCCGTCTGCAGGAGGAGGTGCCGCCCCGGATGACGTCTTCTTTCACTGTGAACAGCGACTTGCGCGATTTTGAGAGCCGTGAATCCCTTTACGAGCGCTACGCCAAGCCCATCGCTGCGCTGACGCTCGGAAATATGATCACCGGGCTTAACCAGATCGGCGAGAACATGCGCTCCGATTACGAGCTGCTTGTGCGTGAGACCGAGTCCAGTAACGAGCAGCGTGTCCTTCAGGCCAAGGCCGACATTAACTGGCTGGCTTCATTCAGCGAGTACATGCAGGATTACCAGCGCCTTGTCCGTCGCTATGACTCCCTGCGCCGCCGCGCTATTCTCCGGGCCAACCGGAGCGCTTCATCCGGCTCATCCAGTGCGGGCGGTAGTGGTCAGCTGACCGCCGAGCAGGAGTTCGACCGTTTCCAGATGGATAACTCGATGAACCTGCAGGTCGTCTGCTACAAGGGCGCGCTCGGCACAACCTTTGCCGATGCGGACGGTAACTTCGAGGTCAAGGGCCACGGCATCCTGCTGGCCCGCATTGACGACAAAGAGATGCGCCCGGTGTTTTTCCGTGACCCGATGAAGGCTCCGGCGATTACCTTTGAGGACCTGCAGCAGACCGAGAAGACGGAATAAGCCCGTCGCGATTTTCCGGAGGGTGGCTTTCTTTAGCCGCGCAGCGCCAGAGCTGTTTCAGGCGGCTCTGGCACTCCTGCGCGCTTCACTCACCATCGTAAACCTTATCGGCGGTGCTTGCCTGAGTGCGCGCGTTGGTGCGGGAGGCGGTCACTGGTGAAGACCAGTTGCGGGCGCAGGATGTCGGAGGTCTTCAGGTGGGGGATGACCGACCAGCGGTAGGCCAGAAACCACAGCAGCAGGAAGGAAAACGCGAAGGCCGGGAAGCGGAACGGGAAACCGGCCATCGCAAGGATCAGCCCGAGGGTGCAGGTCCCGAACAGGTACCAGCTCAGCGGCCGTTGTGCCTTGAGCCGCAGGAAGCGGATAAAGACGATGGCTGGAACAATGATCCAGGCCAGCGCGCCCAGCAGGCCATACTCGACCAGCAGTTGGAGGGCGTCATTATGGGCGGCCTGGTAGACACTGGTGCCCAGCTCGGTTTCCTGATAAAAGGTCATCATCGTGCGGAACGAGCCAGCGCCCCAGCCGAAGACGGGCTTGTCCATAAAGAGCTCCCAGGTGTCCTTGTAGATGAGGTACTGTTCCTGCCAGCTGAGGCCGACGCTGGGGATCATGTCTATGGAGAACAGGCTCTGTGTCGCCAGTGGCAGCCGATAGGCAAAGAGCGCGACACCCCCCGCGAGAATGGCAAAACCCGCCACAAAGAACAGCAGCTTGGCCAGCTTCTTGCGTGAGCGGAGATTGCTGAAGGTGTCGAAGCAGGCCAGGCTCAGCAGGAAGCTGAGGCACAGCAGGTGCAGCCCTGTCCCGGTACAAATAACCGACGAGATAAGAATAGCCACGGCCACCAGAAACCAGATGCCCCCGCGGTCCAGGAAAACCCGGAAGCGCATGTGCCGGATGTAGTGCGAGCCCAGTCCGATCATGGCACCAGTCCAGAGCAGCGCAAACGAGGCCCAGCCGTGCGGGTGCGGAAATACCGAGAAATAGCTGCCCGTGGGGACGTAGATAAAGCCCAGCAAACGGTTGTCGCTTTTCAGGATGGCTTGCAGGTAGCCGATGGTTGCGAGGATCGTGACGCAGATGCCGAGGATCAGTAGAATGCGCCGGGTGACATCCTCGACGGAGATGACCAGCAGCATATTTAGCGCGGCCATATAGATCCCGCTGGCCAGAAATATGGCCGACCAGGTTTCGAGAGGGAGGGTGGTCACCGGTAGCCAGCTGCGGATCTCATGCAGCAGCAGATAGGTGACGCCGCCTTCTTCGATCTCCTCCACCGGCGGGTGCCAGATGCCGATGATGTATACGGCTATGCATATCAACACGGGGGCGATGTAGCACAGGTAGGTCAGCCGGGGCCTTGTGCTGTGGTCGTTCAGATCCGAGCAGTGCCAGAAGTAGATGACCATGCCGATCCAGCCCAGCGCCCCCAGATAAGGGACCGAAAAGCTGGCGGCTCCGCCGAAAAGCAGAATGGACAGCAGGCCAAATGCGATGATGTGCCACTGGACGGCTTTTTCGCCTGATGTCTTTGGACCTGGGGAGGGAAATTCTTCTTCGAGCACGACGGGGCTGGGGCGAGCGTTTATTGTGGGTTGGACAGGCAGATGCTGGCAGCGACTTCGTCGGCGGTGGCCTTGTCGGTCAACTGTGCCAGTACGGCCAGCGCAAAGGCGGTAGCGGTGCCCGCTCCCTGCGAGGTGATGATGTTTCCGTCGATGACGACCGGGCGCGAGGTGTCGCGGCCGGGGAGCTCGCCCTGCGTGGCGGGGTGGGAGGTGTAGGGGCGGCCGGGAATCAGCCCGGCATCGAGCAGGCAGAGCGGGGCGGCACAGATCGCAGCGATGAGGCGGCCTTCCTGCTGGTAGCGGGTGAGGGCGTCGAGCACGCGGCGATCCTCCCGCAGCTTGGCCACGCCGGGGCCACCCGGTAGCAGCAGGCAGTCGTAGGTACTTTTGAGCGCTTCATCCAGCAGCATGTCAGCCTTTACGCTGATGTCACTGCGGCCCTTGACGGTAGCGTGAAACTCGCGGCTGGCGACGGTGACTGCGATGCCGCCACGGCGCAGGATGTCGATCGGGGCGATGGCTTCCATCTCCTCGAAGCCTTCGTGCAGGATGATGAGGGCGGTTTTACTCATGGTTCAGGCTTTCTCTGAAGTTGATGACCGCATCAGAATAACGCTTGGCGGCTACTTCAATCAAATTGATATGACCGGCTCCCTCCACCCAGAGGCGTGTCTTGGGCTGGCTGGCCTGCGCGAAGAGTGCCTCTCCGTGCCAGAAGGGCACCGTCCGGTCAGCGGTGCCGTGCAGGATCAGTAATGGGCAGCCGATGCGGTCGATCTTGGCGATGTTGTTGAAGCAGTCCCACGGGAGCAGACGTACGCGGGTCATGACCCGGAAAGTGCTGGTAAAGGTCCCGTCCAGAATGACGCCTGCCACGGGCTTGCGGGTGGCCAGCTCGACGGTGGGGCCGCCCCCGAGCGAACGCCCAAAGAGCACAATCTGCTCCGGTGTGGCTCCCTGCTCCTTGAGCAGCCAGTCGTAGACGGTCTCGATGGCCTCGTAGCAACCCTGCTCGCTGGGGCGACCATCGCTGGCACCATAGCCGGGGTAGTCGTAGACGACTACGTTGAACCCCATTTCCCGCAGACGCTCGGGCAGCTCCAGGTCGCTGCCCATGTCTTCACCGTTGCCGTGGCTTACGATCAGAAACTTGTCGGCTTGCGAATTGGGGTAAAATCGGGCCGCGATCCGGTTGCCATTGGCCAGGGGGAGCATGAATACACCCGGCGCGTCAGCCTGATAGGTCGGCGCCGGTGGGCGGAAAATCATTCCGTGGGCAAAAAACAGCGCGAACAATGCCATGCAGGCATAGAGCACGAGCACGAAAACGAGGAAAAAAACGACGACGGTCTGCAAGGCGTGGAGGACGGGATTATGGGTACGAAAGGGAGAGGGAAAGATTTCGCATGTCAGCAGGCGTCGCAAGCTTTTAGCCGGGGCGTTCCGGGGTGGGCTAGCTTCCCGCTTGTCAGGGTTGGGGTGGGGCGTCATGGTCTGGGCCGTGAAAGAGTGTTCGCATTCCCTGTCATTTTCGCAACTGGGCCGTCGGGCTACCGAGCCGGTGATCACGGACCTGATGCACCGGGCCCTCGACAACGCTGAGTTGCTCTCGTTGGCGGCCGGCTTTACCGATAATATCACTTTACCGGTCGAGCTTGTCCAGTGTGCGGTGAATCGGATGGGGAGCGAGCTGCGCGAGCCTGACTACCTGCAGTATGGGACGAACAGGGGCCGTGCGGGTCTGCTGATCGAGGTCGCTAACTGGCTCAACGCCAGCCGTGGCGAGGTCGCATCCGAGCGCTTCAGCCCGGAGTCGGTCTTTATCTCGAATGGCTCCCAGCAGGCGCTCTACCTGGCCATGCAGAGCCTCTGCGATGCGGGGGACATCGTCCTCGTGCAGCAGCCGACCTACTTTGTGTTTCTGGAGCTGTGCCGCGGGCTGGGTATTCGTCCGGTTTCGCTGCCCGCCCTGCCTGATGGAGGGACGGATTTCAGCCGCTTGCCGGACTTTTTCCTCAAGCTCAAGCGTGAGTATGGCGCAGAGCGCATCAAGGCCTTTTACCTGAACAGCTACTTCGGCAACCCCTCCTCGCGCAGCGTCCCTGTCGAAGAAAAGCGGGCTCTCGGGCGCGCGTTGATCGATCACGCCGTCTCCGTGCCTGTAATTGAGGACGCGGCCTACCGCGAGCTGTGGTTCTCCCAGCCGTATCCGGCCCCGAGTATCTTTAGCCTGCCCGAGTTTGAGCACCTGCCGCGTCTGTATCTGGGGACGTTTACCAAGCCCTTCGCCACCGGGCTGAAGGTCGGCTACGGCGTCTGCTCGCACCCGCAGTGGCTGGAGCGGATGCTCTGGCTCAAGGGGCATCAGGATTTTGGCACGTCGAACTTTAACCAGGCCATCATCGAGGACGTGATGGCTGCCGGGGAGTACCCCGGCCATCTGGAGCGCGTGCGCGCAAACTACCGCGAAAAGGCCCGCCTGATGGGTGAGGCCCTGGAGGGCTCTACCCTGCGGGAGAGGGGCTGGAGCTGGCAGCAGCCCGAAGGCGGCCTGTACTACTGGCTGCGCGCTCCCGAGGGGATGGACCTCTCGATGGGCTCGGCATTCTGCGAAGCCTGTCTGGCCAACGGCGTGCTCTATGTGCCCGGTGATTTATGCGTGGCCGAGGGCGAGCCGAAGAACTTCGCCCGCCTCAGCTTCGGGGCGCTTGCCCGCGAGAAGCTGACTGAGGCGACGGGACGCTTCACGGCGGTGGCAGAGTCGGGTTGCCGCGAGTAGGGGGCGACCCCGCGACTGAGGCGGGAGCGGTATTGTCCAAAACATCTCCAGACTCAACGAGTTTAACGGGTCTGCGGTTGCGGGGTGCTTGATTTGCAAATCTGATTGTCCCATGCATTGTTTTCCCTCGATGAAGTCCCCGTTGCTCGCCGCCGTATGCGTGGCATTCCTTTCCCTTTCGCCCGTTCTTTCCGCTGCTTCTGCCGAGACATTTGGCGCGCAGCTTGATACCCTCCGCCCCTACGCCTCGAACGATGTGGTCCAGCAGATACTGGAGCGCGCCGAGGCTGTCGCCGCAGGGCCGGTCATGGTCCGCTCCTACAGCATGGAGGACATGGGCCGGAGCGAAGAGGTGCGCGTGGCTGACGCCCGCGTCAAAGGGGAGGCCGTCATGCGCAACCGCCTCAAATGGGACGCGACGGACGAGGAGGTCAACCACTACGCCGAGCGTTTCGCCCTGGCCTCATCGGACACCGGCACCGCCCGGCGCATGCTGGAGGAGCTGCCTCTGCTCGCGGCTGCCATTCGCCTGACGGATAGCGAAGCCTGCAAGCAGCATTTGATCGAGCAGCTGCGTGAAGTCGTCACCTGGAAGCCGTTTCAACGGCCGGGCTGGACCATCGCCAGCCGGGTGAACCGCCTCCCGGAGGAGGGTGACGGCGTATGGCTTTCCACGGGGGCCCTCTTGCAGGGGCTGGCCATCATGGACGAGATTTTACCCGAGGGGACGCTGCCCGAGGACCTGGAGCAGGCCGTGCGTGAACGCGTTCGCGAAGAGATCGAGCTGACGCGCTCCGATTGGGAAGCCAAGCGCTCGTGGTACATGATCAAGGAGGCCGTGAACTCGAACCAGTGGGTCGTTCCGGCCAGTGGTATGGTGGCGGGTGCTGTCATGCTGGGGCGCGAGGAGTATCAGGATATTTTCGACTTCGGGGTCGAGTGCCTGCGCAAGAGCATGACCGTGGTCGGCGATGACGGCTCGATGAGCGAGGGCTACACCTACGCCATGACCTGGACAAGTATTTCTCTCTTTCTGGCCAGCCACTTTATGGAGGTGGCCGGGGATGACGAGTTTGCCCAGAGCGCGTTTTTCAAGAACTTCCCCGATTACCTGAGCCTGTACTTCCAGCCGGGCAGCAACTACGTCAACGCCTCGGACGTTTTCCCCGGCCAGCGCAAGCACTACACCGGCGCACGGACCGAGGTCACTCGTCTGGCCGCCCTCTCCGGCAGCAAGGGCCTGGTAAAGGTTTTGATCAGTGAAACGGGCCGCCCGACCTATGACTTCTTCGGGTTGCTGGTGATGGGGATCGACCTGAACTCCAAAAGCCTGCCTTGGCCGCCCGCATGGGGCCTGTTTGAGCGCACGCGCATGTTTGTCTGGCGCAGCAGCTGGGAGAATGACGCCAGCGGTGTCTGGGTACGCGGTGGCGATGGCGAAGACTTTCACGATAACTATGACCGTGGCCACGTGAACTTCATCGTGCGCGGCCAGCCGGTGCTGATCGAAAGCGGTACGCCCGGCTACGCCCTACCCGAGAAGAAAACCGATTTCGATACAGCTCTCGGGCACAATGTGATGCGACTGGAAGAGCAGTCGAATCCGCGCAAGGCCCCCGCTGACATCGCGGTCGAGTATGCCGACGCCGACGGTGCCGAGGTGCGGGTGAACCTCGGGCAAGCCTACCCGGCCCTCCCGGACTATGAGCGCACAGTTACCTGGACGGTGGACGAATTGATCGTCAACGACGCGTTTAGCACGACCCAGGGCGGCTCCCCGCTAAAGCCTCAGCTGACCTGGCATTTCGCCGGGCAGCAGGCACCTGTCATTGAGCGGCCGGACCCGTGCACCGCGCGTATCCGTGTCCCTGCAGACCGTCAGGAGTACCCGGCCTGGATCGGCTCCTGGAAGAATCAGGATGCTCCCCGCCCGGAGGGGACGGATGTGCTGGAAACACCGGAGGTCCTGATCGACATCGAGTCCGACCAGCCCTTCGAGGTGACGGCTGGCCAGCGTTGGGACCATACGATCAAGTTCCGCTCCTTCAAGCGCGAGCATGCGACCCTGGAGCTGAGCTTCCCCGAGGGTATTACGTCGCTGTCGATGACGACCACCTTCACGGTGCCGGAGGCCGAGAGTACTTCAGACGCTGCCGACACACCTGCAAAGTAAAGGCAAGCCCACGGCGCGGACTCGTTTTTCCTAACGAAGCGAGAATTGTGACCTGGCTCAACGAGTTGAGCTATGCGCCTGTTGTCAGTCCACACCTGGATGGGTGAGATTCCACTCACGCAATCATTCCTGCGTCTATTTCGTCTGCCGTTTGAGCGGCAGGATACAAAGATAACCCCTGCGATTCATCATCCCATGAAAGCGAAACAACTTCAGCGAAAGCACTTCATCTCCGCCGCAGCCCTCACCGTGGCTCTGCTGGGCGGCATTGCCCCGGCGGCTCAAGCCGACTTGGTGGCGATCGACGACTTCGACTCTTACACCAGTGGAACCGCCATTGGTGGCCAGAACGGCGGCACCGGCTGGGCCTACTCCTGGACGAATGGCTCGGGTCTGGCCACGGTTGAGGTCTCCAGCAAATCTCTGACCTATGACCTGGAAGGCCACACGCTGGGCGGAGGTAACTCCCTGATGTTCACCGGTGGCAACACGCAGAACGCCACGCAGCGTGCCGCCTTCACCTCGGCTGATACCTCGGGGCAGGATTACTACGTGAGCTTCCTTTTCCAGGTGGTGGGCGCAGAAGGCGAAACCTCCGGTCAGGCTGGTGGTAATAATACCATCACGATGGCCGCTAAAGGCGAGAACTACGATGCCATCAACGACAACCTGCTCTTTGTCAACGGAGCCAACTCGAAGACTCAGGCCCGCAATAATGGGGATGACAGCAGTGTCGAGACGGTCCTCAACTATGGTCAGACTTATCTGGCTGTGGTCAAGTATACCGGCTGGAACTCTACGGCTGGTGTTTACGAAACCACAACGGTTTGGCTCAATCCGACGACCAGCGATGAAAACACCACCTCCTCCAGCATCACTGCTACGGTGACCACGCCGGGTGAGGGCTCGAAAGGTTTCCAGGGCATTGGGGTGCGTACCTACTTCAATGACGCCGGTGCCGATGTCTACATTGATGATCTGCGCGTCGGTACCAGTTGGGACTCCGTGGTCGCGATTCCGGAGTCTCGCTCCACCTCCGTCCTGCTCGGTCTGGCAGCCCTTAGCCTGTTGGTTTTCGGCCTGCGCCGCCGTCGGTAGTATTCGCGCGACGGATACAATCCCGGCTAAACGTTTTTAAACATCCTTTCAGCCGCGACCTTCAACGAGGGTCGCGGCTTTTTTGTCAGCCTGTCTCAGGCGTCCTCTCGTAGCGTCTGGTCGAGAGTTATCCACGCCTCCAGGGGCAGGGCCTCCGGGCGCAGGCTAGGGGGCGTACCGGCGGCCTCAAGCGCATCGAGCCAGCCATTGAGGGCGGGTAGCTTGGCCTGTCGGGCGAGTGCGCCGATCTGCTTACGACGCTGGGTGAAAAATTTGCGCATGAGGCCCCGGGTGGCGGCGTCGAAGCAGTAGGGATCCTCCCGCAGCTCCAGGTGCAGCAGCACGGAGTCAATATCCGGGGCCGGGTAAAAGCATGAGCGCGCCACGGCGTGGCCGGGTCGGCGGCGGTAGGCGGCAGCGAGGAAGAGGCTGACCGCGCCGATGTTCTTACCACCGGGCTCGGCGGTGAAGCGGTCGGCGGCCTCTTTTTGGAGCATCAGGACCATCCGCTGCGGCAGCGGCCCGGCGAGGATCTGCTCCATCCATGGGGTGGAGATCGCGTAGGGGAGGTTGGCGACGATCTTAAAGGGGCGATCGCCGGGGAAGTCCGCCCGCGGCTTGTCCATGGCGTCTGCCTCGGTCAGGTGAAAGCGGGATTCGTTGGCGAGGCGTTCTTGCAGGGCGGGGGCGAGCCGGTGGTCCAGCTCTACGGCGTAGACCTCGGCTCCGCTCTCCAGGAGCCCGTCGGTCAGGGTGCCCAGACCGGGGCCGACTTCGACCACGGCATCCCCGGCCCGGATTTCAGCCAGCTCCAGGGATTTGC